>CAYNQP010000098.1:0-10014 GCA_964399325.1 uncultured Pirellulales bacterium | reverse complement strand
GAAAGCCGCCACCGCGGCCGCGCTGCTGATGAAGTCACGGCGTGAAAGCATACCGTTGCGTTCTTTTACATCTACTTTCCTCATGTCCGTATCCTTCTCACAGATCTGTCGTTGCGGCATTGGCTCATTGGGTCTCGGTCTTGACTTCGGGCAGCTCGGTCGAACCAAGCCCCTTGATCTGATCGATCAGTCCCTGAGCCTGCTGGTGAATAGTCTCGTTCGCGGTGCCTTTGACAACCTGCTCGAGCATGCCAAGCGCCTGTTGTGGATAAGTGCCGCGAATGCTTCGGGCAATCTGAACCACCGCCGACTCGGCCTCCAGATGCAGCATCGGATCGCTGAGGTACCCGGCCGCCATTTCCAGGGCGGCCAGCGATTTCTCGCCGGACAGCCCCGACAGCACGCGTTTCTTCTCTACGGCATTGGGGGCCAGGTCCATGGCCTTCTGGTACAGAGCAATGGCGTCCTGGGCCGGCAGATCGCTGCGTTGGCCAAGCAGCCGCACAAAACCCCGCAGGGCCAGAACCTTGTGCACCTGATTGTCCGCTGTCTGGGCCGCGTTCAGGAGATCGTCCGCCGGTTCGGGCGTAGGCCAGTCGGAAAGCGAGCGGATCGCGGCGTCCTGAATCTGAGCCTCCTGACTACCCAGAGAGGTTCTCAAGATAGGCAAGGCATTGTTGTCACCGATTCGCCCGAGAACGCGCAGCAGAGACGCCCGCTTCGAGGATTCCTCAACCGTCGCCAGCGCCGCCAACACGGCCGTCGCCTGCCGGTTCTTGTCCTCAATCTTATGGGCAACCGCAGCAACCGTCTTCTCGGCCTCTGTGCGGTCTGATGGGCCGGCCTGACTCAACAGGAGATTCACCAGAGCAGACAAATCGTCGGGTCCGGCAACAACCTTCAGGACCCGGATGGCCTCACGCCGCACGCTGCGATTCTCATCCTTGGCCGCGGTGAGCAAGACGCTGACACCTTGAGTGATATTGCGTTCGCCGATCGCCCGAACCAACTCGACTTTCACCGCGATCGCAGTCGCCGGGAGTTCCTTCAGAATCGCCGCGTCCGTCTCGGAACCACGCAGTCTGTACAGGCTCTCGCGTGCCGCCCGCTGCTCATCCGCCTTCGTCTCGGCCGCTCGCTGGGCCAACAGAAGAACATCTGATGCGCCGCCCAGTTGACCGACAGCCTTCAAAGCGGCCACGCGAACCGACTCTGCCGGGGATGTGCCCGCCTCAATTACAGCCGGCAACGCCACGACGTCGCCTCGGTCGGCTAATGCCGAGAGCAACTGCACCTGAACGGGCGGTGAGAGGTTCGGCAATTCCGCCGCGAGTGCCTTGGTGACTCCTGCGCCTGGAATATCCCGCGCAATAGCAACGGCGCCTCCCTGTCGCTCGGGGTCTCCGCTCTTGAGTTCGTCGATCACCAGATTGATAATCTCCTGGTTGGCCTCATCGGCTCGGGCCATCCCCAGGCCGGCCCCGAACTGAGCGAGGACGAACGTCATCATTAAGAGCGAACAGAATCTCTTCGACTGCAAGACCATCTCCATCATCCCGTGTAATCTAACGTATACCCGTGGCCAGCGAAGCAAGCTTTGCGTCTGGGCAGAGGGCGCAAGATCTTGCGTCTCTACCGACCACCGGAGGCGCTGACCATACCTCGCAGAGCGGCGGTGCGGACCAGTTGGGGCACGTCCGTCTTGTTCAGCATCTGGTAAATCTTCAGTGCGCCAGCCTTGTTGCTTTCAGCCACCATACGGTCAGCACACTGCAAACATGCATCGTAGACGGCCGGCTTCAGCTTGTCGGAAACGCTGCCCGTGGCCTTGGCCAGTGCGTCGGCCGCGTCGCCGCCACCCATCTTGCCCAGCACGCTGATCGCCGCACCCGCCAGCGTCGCATCCGAACTGCCGGCGAGCTTGGCAGTCTCGGAGACGGCGCCGCGATAGCCGCGGTCGCCCAGCGTGTTGACGATGCCGATCTGGGCCTTGCCTTCAGCCTTCGGAAGCGCCGCCATCAGGACCTTGTCGACCGCCTCACCGGGAATGCGCTCCAGGGCGAAACGGGCCATGTCCGAGAGTTTCTCATCGGTCAGCATCTTCGCGAGTGTCGGTACACATTCGTCGTTGCCGATGACACTCAATTCCCGGCACACAAACTGCTTGGCCGCGTACTTGGCATCGGAGTTCAAGACGCCCAGCAGTTCTGTCCGGATATTCTTCAGCTCGGCCTCGTTACCATAGCTGTCGCGGATATGATTGCTGAGATCGGTGAGCGGCACACGGCTCTGTCCCCAGTCATACGTCGTTTTCAACGCTTGTATTTGTTGTTCCATGTCTTATCCCTTCTCTGTATCAATTGACAGGCTTGGCATCCACTTTAAGATCGCCTAACGCGAATTGAATCCCACGCAGATAGTGCTCCAGTATCGGCGCCGTCCAAGTCACGTCATGAACGTGGCCGAGCGAGCAATAGAACACGCGGCCTTCGCCGAAGTCCTTGATCCATGAAATGCCCGTGTCGGCATCGCTGGGCTTCTGGCATCTGGCCTTGGTGGTCGCGTCGCTCATATCCAGGCTCATTAGCACCCGTTGTTTGGAGCGAGAGTAGAGCGGCGGTGCGGTGCGGTAGATCTCATCCACAAGTTTGAATCCCTTTCCTCCGAACGAGGCCATCAACGGATGATTCGGCTCATCGATCTTGATCGCCCACTGAGTCCTCCCTGCGGTCCAGGGATGCCCCGTGAACTTGCCGCCCCACATTTCCTGGCCTTCCGGCCAAATGTACGGGCGTGCATAGTAGCTGTCGGTGGCCGAGTGAATTCCGACCACGCCTTTGCCTCCTTTGATGAAATCCATCAGAGATTGGCACAGTTCCGGCGTCCTGTCAGGGCAGAGCGGCAGACTGACCGTGTTGTTGAAGCAGATGGCGTCGAAATCCTTCAGGTTCTCAGCACTCAACGCACTGACATCGTGAGCGAATGTGACACTGAAGGCACCGGTCTTCTGGCCCATGATTTCCAGTGCCTTGTTCCAGTAGGGAATACAGTCGTGGTAGAATCCGGCGACCTGATCGAGCACGAGCAGTTTTCTCGGCTTTGCCGGCGGAACGACGGCCCTGGTGGGCATAGCCGCTTCGATCTTCTGAATCTCATCCGCCGGCAACGGCCTCTGTTGCCTGGACGGTTGGGCCCACACAGGTCCCGCCAAGAGCAGCAGGCACACTGCACCCGGTACGAAGGCCACGATTATGCTTGAAACGTTCTTCATCCTGTATTCCTTTCAGAGTTGTGGCACTCAACAGTGTCATCGCCACTAGAACCAGCTCTACACGTGCCAGGGGCTGCGCATCGGCCTGGACATCAGCCGCGTAGCCGCATCGTCGTTGACGAACTCAATTTTGTCCGGGTCCCAATGCACTTTGCGGCCCAGGAGCATCGCGATTTCACCCAAGTGCCCCACGGTAATGGAACGGTACGCGATATCAATCGGCGCAACCGTCTCTTTGCGGGTCTTGACACAATCCAGGAAGTTCTGGGTGTGGTCCCGGCTTTCGTAGAGATGGGTCTCATTCGGACCTATCACTTCGTCGAGAACGCTGGCGGGCTCAGCCCAAAGTCCGCCGCGACTGACATGGACCCAACCCTTCTCGCCATACCAGCAGGTGCCCATCCCGTGGGGCAACTGTCTGTCATTGGCGACGGTGATTGTGATCCCATTGGCGTACTTGCAGTCGAATTTATATGCGGTGGGAGCGTCGTATATGCCGTCCGGCGGATACTCGCCCTTGCCCTCAATCTCGACGGGGCCGGTCCGGTCCAAACCAAGTCCCCAGTGCGCGACGTCGATATGATGGCCTGCCCAGTCGGTGAGCTGGCCGCCCGAGAAGTCCATAATCCAACGCCAATCCCAATGCGGAGCCCTGCCGCCGTACCTTCTGAACGGACGCCACAGCGCCGGTCCCAGCCAGAGATCCCAATCGAGCCCTGCTGGCACCGGCGAAACCGGCGGATTGCCCGAGCCGCTTCCCGTGGGCAGCCCGACTTCCACCCTGCTGACTTTGCCGATCCGACCGTTGATCACCAGCTCGCACGCCCGACGGAAGCTCTCCTGAGATCGCTGCCAGCTTCCAGTCTGCCAGATGCGGTGGTAGCGTTGCACCGCCTCGACCATCAGTTTGCCTTCGTGAATCGTCCGGGCCAGCGGCTTTTCGCCGTACATGTCCTTGCCGGCCCGCGCCCCCGCGATCACCGGAATCGCATGCCAATGATCGGGCACCGCCAACAACAGCGCATCAATATCCTCTCTGGCAATCACCTCGTAGAAATCGTGATATGTCGCACAGTCGCTGTTGCCATACTTCTCATCAACAATCCTCTTGGCCTCGGCGAGACGTTGCACATCCACATCGCAGACAGCGAGGATTCTGGCGTCGGACTTGCCAAGAAAGCCCTGCATATCACTCGTGCCCTGAGAACCGACGCCAATACAGCCCATGGTTATCTTGTTGCTCGGAGCTTCCGCCCCCAGCACCGACGACGGAACGATATAAGGAAATGCAACCACGCCTGCGGCCGCTCCGGTTGCCATCTTGAGAAACCCGCGTCTCTTGATCCTCTTGCCCTTGCCCACGGCTAAACCCTTTCATCCAATGTTACAGTGAATTCCGCCGGCTCAACGCCGACGGAGGTACCCTCGGACTACACCCGCCACGGGCTGCGATAAGGCCGGGAAAGCAGACGATTGGCCTCGTCGTCTCCGACGAACACTTCCTTCCCGGGGTCCCACCTCAGGGGTCGGGCGAGCTGGTAGGCGATATTGCCCAAGTGACAGACTGTCACCGACCGGCAGCCGGTCTCGATATCACAGATCGGCTTCGTGCGTTTGCGAACGGCGTCCAGCCAGTCAACGTAATGATTATTGCTTTCATAGAGATGAATCTGGTCGGGTTTGATCTGAACGTTCTTCAACTCATCCGGCCAGGTCTTCAGGTAGCCCCGGTTGGTCTCGACCTTCCCTTTGCTGCCCGTGAACAGGATGCCATTGGCACTGTCGCGGGTCATGGTCACCCCGTTGGCATACTTGTACGTGAGCACCTTGTAGTCCTTGCCGTCGGGCGGGATGATCTCGACCGGGCCGCTCTCGTCCATGCCCATCCCCCACTGGGCGATATCGAAATGGTGCGCCCCCCAGTCCGTCATGCCGCCGCCGCCGAATTCGCTATGATTTCGCCAGTGCGGGAAGATATCCTGACTGATGTGAGGCGCGAGCTCGCTGTGGTAAGGTCGCCATAAAACCGGGCCAAGCCATCGGTCCCAGTCGAGGTAGTCCGGAACCGGCTGAGCCGGCAGAGGCTCATCTGCGGGCGGGCCGCCGATACTCACCGTCACGTGCTGAAGATCACCGATATACCCGTTGCGAACCAATTCGCAACCCAACCGGAAATGCCAGTCCGACCGCTGCATACTGCCGGCCTGGAACACCCGGTTGTAGCGACGCACGGTGTTGACCATCTCCCGGGCCTCGCCAATCGTCTGTGAAAGCGGCTTTTCGCAGTAAATATCCTTGCCCGCCTTGGCCGATTCGACCACAGCGATCGCGTGCCAATGGTCCGGTGTCGCAATCACGACCGCATCGATGTCCTCGCGGGCCAGCACCTGGCGGAAATCACCATAGGTGGCACAGCCCTCATAGGACCCGCCGTTCTTGCCGGCGTAGTGCTCCTCGGTCACGCCCTTGGCACGATCCAGCTTGAGCTTGTCCACGTCGCAGGCCGCGACCACTTGCACCCCAGGCGAATTCAGAAACGACCGCAGCAGATAGGTGCCCTGTTTGCCGCAACCGATGAACCCGAGCGTGATGCGTTCGCTCGGGGCGGCGTTACCCGCTTGTCCGAGGGCTGAGGAACTGACGAAATAGGGGATTCCCACCACCCCCACGGCGGTCCCGGCCGCCTTCGTTAGAAACTGACGCCGAGTCACACCCCGTTTTGTCCTCATGCTGCTTTCCTCGTAGGCGACCGGGCCTGAACGCTTCGTTGTGTCCAGACCCGGCGATAGCGTCTGCTACTTCTTTTCGAAGGCCGAATCGAAGGCGATCTGAGACGGCTTGAAGTCAGCCTGCTTGATCGCGGCGCAGGCTTCCTTGGCGCCATGCTCGCGATCCATACGGGCGTCTTCCCACTCAATCGAAAGCGGCCCCTGATACCCCACGTCGTTCAGCGCGACGATGATCTCCTCGAAGTTAATGTCGCCGTGTCCGATGGAGCGGAAATCCCAATACCGGCGCGGGTCGCCGAAGTCCACGTGGCCACCGAAAACACCCACGGTCCCGTCCCCATGAGCCCACCACACGTCTTTCATGTGGGCGTGGAAGATGCGCTCGGAGAACGTGCGGATGAACTTGACGTAATCGACCCCTTGGTAGCCCAAGTGGCTCGGATCGTAGTTGAAACCGAAGGATTCATGGCCTTTGACCGCTTCGAGAGCGCGCTGGGCCGAGGCAATGTCGAACGCGATTTCCGTCGGATGCACCTCTAAGGCGAACTTGATTCCCTCTTTCTTGAAGGCATCGAGAATCGGCATCCAGCGTTTGGCAAAATCGTCGTAGCCGGCCTTGATCATCTCGGGCGAGGCCGCCGGGAACGAATAGAGCAGATGCCAGATCGAGCTGCCGGTAAAGCCGTTAACGACCTTTATCCCAAGCTTCTTGGCGGCCTTGGCCGTATCGATGACATTTTGGGTGGCCCGTTTCTTGACGCCCTCGGGCTCACCGTTGCCCCAGATCTCTGGCGAGACAATCGCCTGGTGGCGGGCGTCGAGGTTGTCACAGATGCACTGCCCGACCAGATGCGTCGATATCGCAAACACCTCCAGGCCGTGCTTCTTCAGCAGGTCGCGTTTGGCCTTGCAGTAGCTATCGTCCGCCACCGCCTTATCGACCTCGAAGTGATCGCCCCAGCATGCCAGCTCCAGTCCATCGTAGCCCCAGCTTGCCGCCTTCTTGGCCAATTCCTCCAGCGGTAGATCCGCCCATTGTCCGGTGAAAAGCGTAACAGGTCTAGCCATCTCGTTGCCTCCTTATGAAATCCAGTTCCTGGCCCCTTCCGGAGCGATTCCTGCTCCAGCAAAGAAGGAACGCTTGCAGTCTGCGTTTTATTGCGACCCTACTCTGGCGGGTGTCCTGACATGAATGCCATGCGTCTTCAAACTCACTCCAAAAAGGGCCCCACCTTACGTGGTCATGCCCAAGATGTACTATTGTATCTGCAACCGGTGCACAGGCAACGCAATTTCCGCCTTGGTTGCGCGGATATCGCAGCCCGCCCGCAGGAACACAACTGCTTGGCTTTTCCCCACTTATGGACAATAACTACCGGCCACATCAGTTTTCAGTTGCGCCAAGCCGGATTGTGTTACATCACGCCCCGGCACTCACGTCACGCAGCGGCACAATCCAGATGTTGCGGAAACCCACCTCATTGCCGTGATCCTGGAGCAAAATCGGCCCAGGCTCGGGGCCTTCAGGCTGGCCGGCACCGGTCTTGTTCGGGATCGCCACATCATCATGAATCAGCACACCGTTCTGATAGACCGTGATCCGAGCGTCCGCAACCTTGTTTGTGCCGTCGAATCGTGCGCTGCGGAACAGAATATCGTAGCTCTGCCACTCGGTCGGCTTCTTGCAGGCGTTCTTATCCGGAGCTTTGATCTGATAGATCGCGCCGCAATCGTTCTTCCTGGACTCCAGCCCGTACGAATCGAGAATCTGTAACTCGTATCGCTTTTGAATGTATACGCCGCTATTGCCACGCCCCTGGCCTCGCGCCTGTGGCATGTCGGGCGTCTTGAACTCAAGGTGCAGCATGAAATCCTGATAGGGCCGCTTTGTCACGATGCTGCCGCTGCCGGGGGCCACCGTCATCGCGCCGTCGGCAACTTGCCATTTGATCTCGCCGCCCCCGTCGCGTTGCCACTGCGACAGGTCGGTTCCGTCGAAAAGCGTGACCGCATTCGCGGGGCGACTGAACTCGGCCTTCATCTGCGGCGGGTTGGCATAATCGTTCCAGATGCGCTCGGCGTCCGCGACGACGATCTTGCCCTCGTGTACGTACCAGCGGTACTGGAAGACGTGGTCCTCGCCCGGTTTCATTTCCCACTCGCCCAACTGCGAGGGGCAGAAATTGAAGAAGATGCTGTTGTCGGGCTCAGGCCACAGTCGCATCGGCTCGGGATGCCCGAAGTTCTTCGGATGGCAGTAGAAAGTCACGCCCTCCCATTCGTCGTCGATCTTGCCGGCATTATCGCACCAGCGGGCGCGGGTCGCGTGGCCATCGACGCGGGTCTTGCCCTCGCTGGTCAGATAGGCGGAATTCTCCCCCTTCCACTGGCGCGCCGCACGGAAGCCGAAACCACCGTAGCGGTACTCTTCCTGGATCAGCGATTCGGGTGCGACACAGCGCTGCGTGGACTTGAAATCGACCAGCCAATAACCCTTCTCCGGTCCGCCCACGTTATACGCGCGTACGTCCCAGACCTCTTTGAGGATGACTTGTTCGCCTTTAGAGGTCTGCAAGGCAACGTGATCCTGCTCCGACTGAAAACCGCCGTAGACCGGCCCGTCCGTCGTCGACAGATACTTCACGAAACGCACAGTCCCGGTGCCATCGCCCACGTTCCAGAAATCCACCATTTTCCCCTCGAACCTCGTGTGCGTCCAGGGCATCCAGATTCCCATGTGATGGATGTGATCCGGCGGGTGAATGTCGGTCAGGACCGATCCCTTGGGCGACCACAGGGGATGAATGAACCCACCCCGGTCATACAAAGGCCGGCGTTCTTCCGGGATGCGCCCCATGTTCTGGGGGGCCGGCACAATCGCGTGGTTGAACTGAAGCACATTCTTGCCGTCCACGACGATATCCAGAAACTTGTCGTTCTTGACCGCCTTGACGGCCTGAGCCTGGGCTGGGTCACCTTTGACTAATTCGAAGACGCGCGTGGTGCCTGCGGGCGTTGTCCCCGCAAGAATCCACCACAACTTCGGCACCGCACCGGTTTCAATCTGGGCGGGCACGCCGATGCGCTGGGAGCCCTTGACCTCCTCCAGCCGCAGCGAGGCGCCGCTCATCGCTTCGGACACACCCACCAGCGGCGCCGAAACCGGCGTATCCACACGGGCGTAGTCCCCCGCTTCAACCGTGAAAGTCGCCAGCGGCACGGCTGAGGAAGACGTCGCGTCCATCACAGCGCCCGACAGAATGAGAAGGGAAACGACACTGAGTGACACCGACAAACGCGTTCGCATTGAGGTACTCCTTTCCTTACGGGCAACTTTCCAGCACCTGCTCTCTCCACCACCGAAGGTTGGATTCTACCGCGCGCATGCCCGTCCATCAAGACCAACATCCGAATCTGAGCGCGAAGACGGATACATGGGATGATGTCAGGGGGTAGCTCGTAGAGACGCAATACTTTGCGTCTCTACGGGGAATCTGGCGCCCCGCCGGTCGGCGATATTAACCTTTGATGCAGATCAGAGGTTCGAGGCGGGCGACTTTCTTGGCCAGGCCGGCCCGCTCGGTGGCATCGACCACGGCGGTGACATCTTTATACGCCCCGGGAGCCTCCTCAGCTATGCCCCGCAGGGAAGCACCTCTGATGATGATCCCCTTGTGGGCCAGGTGGCTCACGACATCCTTGCCATGCCAGCGTTTCATGGCCTGCGACCGGCTCATGGCCCGGCCGGCCCCGTGGCAGCACGAGCCAAACGACAACTCCATCCCCGTCCGCGTGCCGGCGAGTATGTACGAGGACGTTCCCATGGTCCCGCCGATCAGCACGGGCTGACCGACTCCTTTCAAGTCATCCGGCAAGGCCGGGTGGCCCGGACCGAAAGCCCGTGTGGCCCCTTTGCGGTGGATATACAGCTTCGTCGGTTTGCCGTCGACAACGTGCTCTTCGACTTTGCAGGTGTTGTGCGAGACGTCATAGAGAAGTCTCAGATCGGCCTGG
>CAYNQP010000097.1:0-10045 GCA_964399325.1 uncultured Pirellulales bacterium | reverse complement strand
AAGGTCTACTCCGAGGGCGTCGACGACCATCTGGAGCGGGCGGCCCAGCAGGTGGCGATGTACAAGGCGTTGGGGGCCGCGGGCGTAGATATCGGCGGCGTGCACGATTTCGAGATGTTCACCCGGATCCTCGATAAGGCTGCGGAGATCGGCGCCGACTGGGAACCGTTCAAGGACAATCTGTGCTGGCCCGCGAAAGACAGCTTCTATCTGTACGACGACAGCGGCGCGCGGGTGACGCTGTCACAGCCGCGCAGCACGCTGGGCAAGAAGTTCTTCGATTTCTCGCACCGGGCGTTCCTCGACCCGAAGCACTTGGGCTTTCACGCCTTCAAGAAGACGATGGGCTTTCTCGGCGCCGACAAGGGCAAAGGCTGGGTGTACAAGCTCTTCAATGCGAACGAGAAGGCATTCAAGTACGTGCTGTTCGATTGTCAAGAGTGTGGCGATTGCTTCCTGCCGGAGAACTTCGGGCTCTGCACCATCGGTGGCTGCGAGAAGGGCATGGACAATGCTCCGTGCGGCGACTCGACGGTGGACGGCCACTGCGGCAACAACCTCGACCGTATCTGCATCGGAGACCGCATCTACAATGCGGCGGTGTCGGAGACCGGCGGACGCGAACGCCTGCGCACGATCGTCAACAAATCACGCAACCCCGCGCTGGAGCACACATCATCCATCCTCAACTACCTGTTCGCGAGGGACCACACCATGCCGAACGCGCTGATCTCTATCGGTGAATCCGTACACGCCTCGATCCCCAAGACGGGCCAGGTCATGAAGCAGTTGCGCGATCTCGGCGCCAAGGCCTACACGCAGCCCAGCGAGCCGCTGGGTTACATCCGGGCGCTGATCGAATCCCAGGCGGCCGACGGCGCCGATTACATCGCGGTGAATCTCGACGCCTTTGGCGAGGACGATCCGCAAACGGCCGTGGATATGATGGTCGAATACACCAAGCTCGTGCGGCAGTGGAGCGACGGCGTGCCGATCTGCATCGATAGCAGTGACGACGATGTGCTGATCGCCGGACTGAAGGAATGGTACAACACGTCGGAGCCGGTCAAGCCGCCGCTGGTCAACTCTGTCAAGGTCTACACGATGGATCGCATTCTTCCGCTCAAGAAGGACTATGACTTTTCTTTCGTTGGCCTGCTGGTCAGCGAAGACAAGCCCACCGGGCCGGGCGGGTCGCATTCGGTCGATGAGCTTTGCGGCCTGGCCAAGCAGATCTTCGAGCGGGCCGTGGGCCAGCACGGCTTCCGGCCCGAGCAGATTCTCTTCGACTCCACCGTCTTTCCCATTGCGATCGACATGCCCATGGAACCGGGTGTCCCGGGCTACACCTACCGCACGTTCGAGACCATTCGCAAAATCAAGAGCGACCCGCAGCTCAAGGGCGTCCACTGCTCGCTCGGCATCAGCAATTCCGTGCGCGACCTGCCCGGCCGGCGGATTGGCGTCTGCCGCGCTTACGTCGCCAAGGCGATGGAGTACGGCCTCGACGTCGGCATCATCAACGTCGCCCACCACTATGGCTCGGTCGAGCCCGACCCGGCGTTGGTGGAGTTGGTCAACGCCTACGCCAACCTGGACGGCTCCGTCGAGAAGACCGGCAACGCCATGGAGCTCATGTCCAAATTCTGCCGCGAAAACCGCAAGCCCACGTGAGGCCTTAGACCGGAGGCGTCTCAGAACATGAAGAGCGGCAAGAAAATCGTGATTATCGCTGGGCCGAACGGAGCGGGAAAGACGACTTTTGCTCGCGAGTTCTTGCCGCGCGAAGCCGGCTGTCCGGACTTCATCAACGTGGATCTGATCGCGGCGGGGCTGTCGCCGTTCGGCCCTGATCGGGCCGCACTGCGGGCCGGTCGCTTGATGCTCCAAGAGATCAAGCGACGAGTGTGTGCCGGGGAGAGTTTCGCTTTTGAGACAACGTTGGCAGGCCGCAATTACGCGAGGCTCATCCCGCGCTCGCGTGCGGCGGGATATTATGTCAAGCTGATCTTCCTCAGTCTGCCCACAGCGGACTTGGCTGTTGAAAGAGTAGCAGCCCGCGTTGCTCAGGGCGGACATAATGTACCTGAAGAGGTCATTCGCCGTCGGTTCGACGCCGGACTGCTGAACTTCAAAAACCTCTACTGCGAGCTGGTGAATACGTGGGTCGTTTACGACAACTCCGGGCGGACCCACAGACTCATTGCTTCGGGAGATAATCCATGACAAAGAAAGGACACGGCTCCAAGGACTCGGATATTATCGCCTCGGCGGCGGCGCTGCGCCGCGCGGCTAAGCGCGCTTTGCAGATCGGACTTGAGACCGGCACGCCCGTATACGTGCTGGAGAACGGTCGGATCGTGGACCTGACCGAAGAACACCGGCGCAAGGCCAAGCGCTGATGAGGGCCATCGCCTGCGGGCACAACGTTCCGCAGAACCGATCTGGGCCGGAGGCGGTAGACGCAAGGTAGAAACCATCGGCAAGCAGGGCTTGCTGATGCCGCAGGTGGCTAAGCCGCGGGTGCTGTCGATGGGTTGGCAATAATGTGCCCTCTGCTTCTTCGTATTCGCGTGAGGATCAGGTCGAAGACCCAGCACACCAGAAGAATGGGGCTCCACGCCAGCAGGAGGATAACCGCATACACGCCAGAGAATGCAAACACATTTTTCGCTCCGTCGGCGTTACGGTAGTCGAGAAGTACCTGTGGCGGGTCCTCATAGTGTGCGATCGCTTTCTCCAACAGAACGTCTTGATACATGAGGTAGCGTATGGAGGAGGCCCGGCCGATGCCGATAGAGGCCGCCAGCAGAGCAAGACTCAGAACAAAACAGAGACCCACGCTCACAGAAAAGTCCCTGGCCTTGAAGTACTTTCGCATGAGCAGATAGACCGCGACCAGGACCAAGGGGTGGGTGGAGGCCCAGGACATAGAAGGCTGGATTCAACAGAACGGGCCATCGGGTACCCAACCCTTCAGACAACGCTTCATATACGGGTGACATCGGGTCTCTCTCTGACAACAAGCACCAATCTCATGAGACGGCCTGCGACCGCGCGCCCGCTGATGACCGCGTTCGTTTCACGGAGCGCATCGTTTCCCGCAGTTGCCGGTATCATTGTAGCTGAAAACGTGGCAAGAAGCAACGGAAAGGCCGGACAGGCTTCAGCCAGAATCGGGAAGGCCCACCGCAACACGTATTGGAGGATGGCACCAAACACAGCTTCCCGGTACACTGTACGAGGTTTGAGTCGCGTAGAAGACTGGGCCGGAACGACGAGAGGTGATCTTATGAGGATAGGGACTCGAACAATACTGATTCTTGCCCTGGTAGGGACCGCGTTCCTTGGCGCGACGGCGGTGACTGCCGATCAGCCCTCCGAGTGGGGAGACTGGCCCACTTGGGGAGACCAGGGTGACGGCACGTACCGGAATCCGGTGTTGCCGAGCGACTACAGCGATATCGACTGCATTCGCGTGGGCTCGGATTACTACGCCATATCCTCCACCTTCCAGTTCTCGCCGGGCATGGCGATCCTCCACTCCAAAGACCTGGTCAATTGGTCCATCCTGGGTCATGTGATCACCGATGTCACCCAGATCGGCCCGGAATTGAACTGGGACCGTATGAATCGTTACGGTCGGGGGGTATGGGCCGGCGCGATTCGATACCACGATGAAAGGTTCTGGGTCTATTTCGGCACACCGGATGAAGGGTACTTCATGAGTACGGCCCTCGACCCGGCCGGGCCATGGGAGCCGTTGCACCAGGTGCTCGACGAGGGCGGCTGGGACGATTGCTGTCCGTTCTGGGATGATGACGGGCAGGGCTATCTGGTGGGGACATGCTTTCGGGACAACTACAAGACGTATCTTTTCAAGCTGACCCCCGACGGCCGTGACATCATCAGAGAAACCGGCCGGATCATCAATGAAGGGTCTCGTCGCGAAGCCAGCAAGCTCTATAAGTTCAACGGCCTCTACTACCACTTCTTCAGCGAATACAAGTCGAACCAGGGCCGGTACATCATGATGCAGAGGTCAAAGAGCATCTTCGGTCCCTACACCGAGGTCAAGCAGCTCAAACACGCCGACAGACGGTCCATGGAACCCAATCAGGGCGGCATCGTGCAGACCGAACAGGGGGACTGGTACTTCTTCACGCATCATGGCACCGGCTCGTGGGAAGGACGATGCAACAGCCTGCTGCCGGTGACATGGATCGACGGCTGGCCGATTGTCGGCGAGGTGGGGGCCGATGGAATCGGCTCCATGGTGTGGTCGGGCAGGAAGCCGGTGCAGGGCATGCCGATGGTGACGCCGCAGACCGACGACGATTTTGGGCAGACCCGCCTTCGGCCGCAATGGGAATGGAATCATCAGCCGCGCGCCGACAAATGGTCGTTGACGGAGAGGCCGGGATGGCTGCGCTTGCACGCCTTCAGGCCGCGGCGCCCGGATGAGCTTCTCCAGGCGGGCAACACGCTCACGCAGCGATGCTTTCGGACAAGCTCCAACGAAGTCGTCGTCAAACTCGACCTGAGCGGCATGGCCGCCGGCCAGAAGGCAGGGCTTTGTCATTTTGGCGGGACGCATTCGGCCCTCGGCGTCAGTCAGGAGGGCACCACACGCACGCTGGAGTACAGGATCAATGGCACGATCACGGCCGGTCCTGTGCTCACCGGCCCGAATCTCTGGGTGAGATCGACCTGGGGACTGGATGGCAAGAGTCAGTATGCCTACAGCCTGGACGGAAGGTCTTATTCCGACTTCGGCAGTCCTTATCAGCTTGCCTGGGGCTCCTACCGAGGCGACCGCATCGGCATCTACTGCTACAACAACAAGGCGACCGAAGGCTACCTGGACGTTGACTTCTTCCACTACCGCAAGTGAGACAGGCTACGTGGCCGTCCCCCGTGACTCCTGGCTGCTACCGGTGCTTGCCGCCGCTAGCGGAGCGCCTGGGTTTTCTTTGTCTGAGCCTGCGGAGGAATTTAAGGTCTTCTTTATCTTTCGCGCGGCCGGCCGCCTGCTTCATCTGGATCAAATCGTCGAGCGAGGCAAACCAGACAAACGTCCGGCCGAATCTGGACTTGACCTTGTTCGCCCAGACGCGCTCGAAGGTGGTTCCCTTCACGAAGGGATGGATGTCTGTCTCGACAAGATATTGCCGAATGAGCACCTTCTTGCGGAGCAGGTCATCGACGCTGACATCCGACATGTCGTATCCGAATGCCTCAAGTGCCTTACGCGTCCGCTCGGCATTCCGCGCTGTCGGCTCGATGAAGATGTCCGTATCGAGGGTGGCGCGGGAATACCCGTGGACGGGAAAGGCGGTCGCACCGATGACGACAAACCTGACCTTATGCTCTTTTAGTGACCTCAGTAGTCCTTCGACTTCCATGTCGTTTGCGCAAAGATGCCATCTCACGGCTCTTGCGGAGCATCATTTCGAATCGTTGCTGCGTTGTCAGAGATGTCAGGTAGTCCAATTCGAATTCAATCTCTGTCCGCTCGTTATTATCACGCGTTTTCAGTACCGCCATCGAATTCACCTCGGCCCTATTCAACCTGCTGCCGACACTGACTGACCCTATTCTACCGCATTCAGTCACCTCGGGCAAGACGCGCTACGTGGAATCCCGAGGGGCACCGGGACGCGACCGCAGAACGAGGACTATGGCTTATTCGCCGGTGAATTGGCCGACGACCTTGAGGGTCTCGCCCGTATCCTCCAGCTCGAAAATGCGCGGCTGGGCCCCGCGGTTGTTGGGTGAGTGCAGGACCATCATCAGCTTGCCGTCGAAGGTCTGGAACAGCATGCCGTGGCCGCCATCCTTCTGGTACAGGGGTTCGGCCTGCTGTCGCCAGGGGCCGGCGAGCTTGCCGGAGTCGGAGATGGCCAGGCCGACGGTGTAGGCACCTTTGCCGAAACCCGACCAGATCATCATAAGCTTGCCGGACTTGCTCGTGTAGAAGTAGGGTCCGTCCGTGACAAAGCAGCCCTCGGTGGCCGAGATGACCTGCCAGGGTCCGTCACTGCCCCGGAGCAACAGCGTGGGTTCCCCGATCGTCTCGGACAGATCGTCTTTGAGGGCCATGTATTCGATGGTGCCATTGGAGATCTGGACCCATTCGTGGCAATAGACGATGTAGGGTTTGCTGTCCTCGACCCAGAGTGTCCCGTCCAGGGTCATCATGTCGGTGGGCAGGGTGGAGTGGTTCGCAAAGGGGGTAAACGGTCCCGTGGGTTTGTCCGACATCAGTATCTGAGAGCCGCGTGTCACCCTGGGGCGCCAATTGCGCCATTGCTCGGCGAACATGTTGCGCGTGTCGAAGGTCAGGAACAGATAGTACTTGTCCTTGTATTTGTGCATCTCCGGCGCCCAGATGCCCCTGACGGCTATGTCGCCCCAGATATCCGCCGGCGTTCTGAAGATCGTCTTGGGGCCTTGCCACGTCTTGAGGTCCTTACTGGTATAGACGCGCACGCTGTTGAAGCCCGGACCGACCATGTAGTGGGTCTGGGTGGCCGCATCCGGCAGGATACACACGTCCCGCATGTAGATATCCGACAGGGCAGTGATTTCATTGGAGTCCTGCGGCATGCCACGTCGTTGCGCCCATGCGGGCAGGGCCGAAAGCAGGGCAACAATCAGAATCAGGCTCGTCTTTCGCATGCTCATCGTCGTTCCTTTCGTGTCCTTCGCGCAGCTCTGGGGCCAATGACGCGGAGCCCATGCCGGGGTGGCCTCGGCCGAATCTGCGGACCCAGAACCGGTCGTCGCATTCGGTGACGTTGTCCTATCCTACCGGCTTCACCACCGGTCAACAACGACAACCTTCCGCTCGGAGGGACGCCGTACGGAGGGAATTTGTGAATCCCCGGAAAAATGCGGGGAAAAAACGTTATACGCAGCCTCCAAAAGGAACGATAGATATAGGGAAAGACGTTACACGGAGGGGCCGGAAGGAACTATGCGATTGAAGCGTGCGGGGACTCGCGGCCGGGCGGAACCAGGGAAAAGCAAACGAGTGAGATTCTGAAAGGGGAGAAAGCCATGTACACCGATGAATGGGCATCATCCAGAGAGACTGTGGCGACCGTCAGCACAAGTTGCGTCCGGCGTCTGCCGGTGGCGATGCTGATAATCCTTTGCCTGGGGGCGTTCCCGGCTGCGGCACTGGATCGTATGGGACCTGCCGCCAGCCAGTTGGGACAGGACAGGTTTAGCATCGGGCTCGACTACGCCTGGAGCAACACTGATCTTGAGGCCGTCGGGAGCAGCCTCTATACATCTCTGAGCACATTGTCCGGTACTCCGGTCATAACACAGAGCTATCGCGAACACGCCTTCAAGATGAAGAGTGTGGATATGGACAGGCTCTACGCGACCTTTGCATACGGCATCGGCAAGCGGTCGGACGTGTTCTTCCGGCTGGGCGGGGCACAGACCGATTGGAACGAGAGTGGAGGGACGAACCTGGCTCTCAGCGGCGGCATTCGCTCGACATTCTATGAGACCGGCCGCTGGCGGGTCGGCGGACTTGCACAGATCAGTTGGACTGAAGGACAATACGATGGCCTTCCGTGCCCGAACCCTTTCAACACGCAGATTGTCGCCATGCAGGGCGAACTGTCTCTGTGCGAAATTCAGATTGCACTGGCGGCGTCTCGTCGGCTCACCAAGCGGGTTTCCGTCTATGGAGGTCCCTTTCTCCATTTCGCCACCGGCGACCTTGACTTGGAAAGAGATGCGCCGTGGATCGTCTGGGTACCTGAGGGTTACGCCCTGTCTCTTGAGAGCTCGTACGACCTCGAAGAAACGACCCGAGTCGGTGGCTACATTGGCGCTCAGATCGACCTGAGCGAGCGGACAAAGTTTGGGATCGAATACCAGCATACCGCCGGCGCCGACGCCGTGACCGCCGGGCTCGGCCGGCGGCTCTGACCGCAGCGCAATGTTCGGCCACGGTTCGACTGGCCCAGACCCGTTCCATCCGGTTTCTGCCCCGGTTCTCACGGGGCGGCTCCACCTGGGCGCGCCCATGTATCTCGTCGAATAGACGAATGCCCATTCCACCACCTTCGTCGCCTCATGTGGATAGATGACAGGGGGGCGTCAGCCTGGTACAATGCGCCGCCAGAGAAACCAAGGATGGTCGCCACGGTATAGCAGTAGGAGAAGATCATGGGGGACTTGGGCGCGTGCCCACGAGATGCAGGACTGGCGGAACAGGCGCCGACCGTGGCGGGGAATGTCGCGAAGGAATGAGAAACCAATTCGATCGCCTCATTTGCGTTCTGCACCACACGGGCCATCTGCTTGAGGTCCTGGGCATGGTTCTGCTATTGCCGCTGTCGATCGTGCTGCTCTACTGGGGTGAGCATGGCGAAGGCTGGCGCACGGCCAATGCCTTCATTATCCCGGCGGCGATCTCGGTGACGGTCGGGTTCCTCCTGCGAAACGTGTTTCGATCCGAGGCTCTGGATACCGTCAGCTCGATGCTGATGTGCGCGGTCGGCTGGCTGGCCTGTTCAGCCATCGGCGCCTTGCCCTTCGTGATATCGCGGGAATCCGGCTATCTCAATGCTTACTTCGAGGCCATGAGCGGCTTCACCACGACCGGCATCACCGTCTTTACGGGCCTGAGTTCCTTGCCACGAAGTATCCTCTTCTGGCGCGCCCTGACCCAGTGGCTGGGCGGGCTGGGCATCCTCTCGTTCTTTCTGATCGTCACGTTCAGGGTCAGCAGCGCCCACCATATCTTCGGGGCCGAGAGTCACAAGATCTCCTCCACGCGTCCTGCCCCGGGATTGTTCAACACGCTGAAGATCCTCTGGCTGATCTATGGCGGGTTTACGATATTCGCCATGGTCGTGCTGGCTGTCGAGCGGATGCCGGCCTTCGATGCCGTCTGTCACGCGCTGACGTCGGTCTCGACGGGAGGATTCTCGCCCCACGACGAGAGCATCGACTTCTATCGCCAGAGCGGCCATGCGGACTATCGTCTCATCGAATACACGCTGACCTTCATCATGATGCTCGGCGGGATCAACTTCCTGATCCATTACCGCGTGCTGACCCGCGACTTCCGGGCGCTGTGGGACAATATCGAGATTCGCTACTGGTGGCGGCTGATCGTGGCGTTCACCGTCATCGTGATGATCGACCATCTCCACACGACAGGATTGCTCACATCGTTGTTCAGCAAGGGCACACTGCCCAGCGGGGCCGAGACGGAATCCACTTTCCGGCACAGTGTCTTTCAGGTCATGGCGATCCTGACCGGGGCGGGCTTCAGGACGCAGGACATCGGCTCAGACTTCTTCGGAAGCGTTTCCCGGCAGTTGTTTCTCGTGATGATGGTCATCGGCGGCTGCGTCGGCTCCACCAGCGGCGGGTTCAAGGTCTTGCGGGTCGCCATGCTCAATCGCCTGGTCCTGGGAGAATTGTTCAAAGCCAAGGTCTCGCCGCGCACCTCGACCGGACTCGTCATCGACAAGAAGCTCGTCGGCGACGTGGAGATTCATCGGGTCGCGGCGTTGTTCTTCGCCTGGATCGTTCTGCTCATCGCCGGCGGGGTGATTACCGCGCTGTTCACGGACTTCGAAGCCCTGAAATCCTTGTCGGGGATGTTCTCGGCGCTGGGCAACATCGGCCCGTGCTACATCTCGGTGGACGAGATGATTGCGCTACACCCCGTCGTCAAGATCACGTACATTATCGGGATGCTGGCGGGAAGGCTGGAAATCTTCCCTGTCCTGCTGCTCTTCTCGCCCCGCGCGTGGCGCTGAGCGGAAGGAAATACGAATATCGAATATCGAAATCCAAAACAAGCTCGAATGCTCAAATGCTCGAAATTCAAAACGGACCATCCGATGGGTGCGAGCGTTTCTGTCATTCGAATTTTGGTCCTTTGGATTCAGAATTTCCGTCTTGTTCCGGTCTCGTGCTCAACGGCGGAGTGCAGTGAGCCCGATGGTACGGAACAGTCATAAGGGGTAAACGACATGTATATCGTAGTTGCAGGCGGCGGCAT
>CAYNQP010000096.1:0-10066 GCA_964399325.1 uncultured Pirellulales bacterium | reverse complement strand
TCTCGTAGGGTGTGCGCCGCGCACCGTTCCTCGATTCACATTGACGATACAACCGATGCATCACAAGCCACATGCCGGTCCACTCCCACGTCACTAGCCTATCAGACATCGGCATCGGTGTGTCTTGCACATCCTACGTCACTATCCCCTACTATCCCGCGCTGCACTTCTCATGTTAATGCACCCCCCTGATGTTGGACGCCATAACAGTCTCAAACTCCTTCTTGCATCGGTCGCTGTCAGCAGTCACAATATGCCCCCAAATGAAGTCCAAAAAGTCGCTTGTAGACATCAGATATGAATTATAGATGACTGCCATGGCCTGGTCGAGTCTCCGCTGCGTAGGGGCTATGCCCCGCAAGGACTCAATGGCGACTACCGAGCCATGGGCAAAGTGCGACCACCAAGCATACCCTATTCTCTCTTCCGGTCCAGCGTACCGGACTATGATCTCCCTCATGTTACACCACTTTGCCCTTGCGCTCTTTTCCCAGTCAGGACCCAAAGCCTCCTTAAGCCTGGATTCCATTGCGCCGAGATCGTCTGTGTAGCCATGTCGCTTGAAGAGTTTGCCAAGATAAGCAGCCGCAGCATCCTCGAACTGGAGGTACTTGTGGGCTTGCTCAGGGTCGTCTGTGACGGCCTTAAGAGACGCATCGAACTCAATGCAGGCTCTTCCAATCAGGTAGATGTCTGGCATAAGGTGAGGATCGCAGATCCGTTGGAGTGTCCGTATTGACATCGTGTAACGACTCCAGATGAAGAAGGCCGCTCTTTGCTGCTCATCCTGGGCACACCTGCCCGCAATCTTGTCTATCCAATCATCAAGAAACTTCACCAAGTGGGCGCAGGAACGCTCGAATTTCTCCGTTGCCTTGTCTAACAGGTCCGCCATGGTAGTTCCTATCTTCCCTGTATCATGGTCTTGAAGAACGTGTACGCCGCTGTCTGAACGACCACCGGCCCCAGACTGAATAGGGACGGTCACCTATTAGGGACAATGTCGCACTATTTAGTGGGGAGAATGGGGACGGACCCTATCATCACCTTGTCATAAAATAGGGTCCGTCCCTATTGCTCCCGTCCCTATTGCTCCCAATGAAATACGTGCTACCGGTCGGCTCGTGACTGTCACTACCTACCGTGTTGCACTTCGCATGTTAATGCGCCCTTGATTCCCAACACAGTCGCTACGTCACTGATTATTGAGTTCTGCCCGAAGAGATAACTCCGACCCACTATAGACTCTCAATTCCCTTCTGTAGTCCACAAAGCCAGATTTCTTAACTTCGATAATATGAATGCCGTCTTTCAATTTGAGACTAGCCGGGGTATTGCCAACAAAGACATCATCAACATAAACATCAGCACCCTGCACGTTCGATGAAACCATCACTGTCCCAACTGAGTCTGATGTAGTTCCACCTTGATCACGCGAAATAACAACTGGTTGCTGTTGTTGCTGTATTTGGTCGTGAGCCACAATATCAGCTATCTCATTAACGACTCCATCAGGAGCAAATAGCCATACAGATATTCCTGTCCTTAAATTGGTTAGCTCAGATTTCTCATCACGCCCAGAATAGTAAATTCTGAAGAAATAATCATATGCCTTTCTATCTACATCTTCAGCCGTAAGGTCTTCCTGTAGAAGTTCGACACTCTTGAAAATATTGCTTTTCTGAATTGACTGAACCATCCCCATATTATGTATCAGGTAAACCTGGAGTGCCAATTCGTGCGACGTATCTTTCAGTTTCTGTTCTGATGTCTTAATGGAGGCCTTAACCCGAGATTGCCGCTCTACTATTACCGCTACTGTTCTATTGAGAATTTGTGTTCGACTGGGTAAGCTTGCTGCGAGTCTGTAGGCAGTCGACTGTGGTTGCCTAGGAACGCCCGCGATGCTCTCATGCACAGTACGTTGTGCACTGGCAATGGCCTCCCCGATATTATCAAACTCTTGCTCATTATAACTATACGAGGTATGGTCTGGACGACAACCACTACAGCACATTATGAATACAATCGAGTATGTAGACAGTATTACAGTCTTCATCTTATTTTTCCTTTAAGTCCCGTAGGGTGTGCACCGCACACCACGCCTCGATTCACATTGGCGATACAACCGATACATTACAATCACACTTCCGACCCGCTCCCACATCACGAGCCTCTCAGACATCGGCATCGGTGTGCTTTGCACACCGTACGTCACTATAATTCCGATGTCATGCCTCATCTGTTTGTTTCTCCTGATTAACACATCGAGGGCATTTGACCAACTCGTCATAGCATCTCCAGTAAAGTCTTTTCGTGATCACCCACGCCGGGAGAAAACCTGGAAATACGCAGTGCACCTTTCGCTGGTGTCCAACGCACATTGTGTTTTCGCACTGACACTCACATTCGCGTGCAATGTCTTCTTTGCTAATCCAATAGCCGTTGTCCAGCTTTATAACTTCCGTTAAGCCACCAATGTCTTCGACAAACAATTGGAGGTCCTCAACAGTGATAGTCTCTTTTTCAAGAGCGGCGTAGATGCGAGAGAAAATCACGTCCTTTTTGATGTTCTGTAGCACCTCATCGCGTATACGTGCCACCTTCGGGGCATCACGAATAAGTGCTTCAAGTATACCCAAGTTAAGCGGCACTATCTTCAATGGCTTGCTACCCTTCTTTTGGTTGCAGCCGTTGTGGCATGGCTGCCAGTTCTCGAAACCGTTGATGTTGAAGTCCGGGGGAAGGCCATATTCCCGAAATACCTTTTCACGTTCCTCGTGCTTTTCTAGCAGTGATTCAGGTATAAAATGATCAATTGTTGTCTCGGCAAGTCGTAGCGGCTCGCCGCAGAGGCAGCAGAGACGCCTATGACGTGACCAAACTGCGTATCGTTCGGCGAAACTGAACTTGTGTTTCTTCATTGGTCTATACGGTAAAACGACGGTAGAACGGAACGGTAAAACGGGATAAGACGAGGAAGCCGGGGACGGTCATCTATTTCCGCCTTCTTTCATCTCATTTATCCATCAATCTTCGCACGGTTACGGCCATCGCGTTCCTTTCGGCCTCACCACATTGCAGCCGTCCCGGTGGGGCGGGCCTCTCTTCTGCCAAGACATCGCCACACGCCCACCTCTGGGGGCAATTGTGCCGCCGGCGGGCGACAGTGTCAAGATTCAAGTGGCCGGAAGTGTCAAGTTTGAAGTGTGAAGTGCGAAGTTGGCAGGCCCATTGTGGATTGGGCAGGGCGTTCAGAAGGTGATGCGGAAGTCGTTGTAGCCGGGGGCGTAAGGGATTGGCTCGACTTTGGTGTTGCGGATGTGGCCGGCGAAGGAGTCCTGCAGGTCGCTTAGGAAAGCATCGACTTGCTCGGCCGAGCCCTGGACCAGCATTTCTACGGTCCCATCGGAGACGTTGCGGACGAATCCCGTGACGTCATAGCGACGGGCGATGCGATGGGCGGTGTAGCGGAAACCCACGCCCTGGACATTGCCGCTGAAAACGATGTGTTTGGCCGTTTGCTCCATGGGCGATTCTCGTTTCCTGTTGACTAATCGGCCGTAGCGATTATTCTTTGGCCCGTATTTCTGTCGCGTCAGGCGGTTGAGGTTGCGACGCTCGTATCGGTTGCGTCGAGCGTATCCGGCTGACGCAGCCGCAAGACGGATGACGACAATGGCGGCTATGCTAACCGTTGTCTATCGTGTGTGCAAGAAGCCTGCCGGGGCCGGCGCCGTTCGACACAACCGTCTGACGAAACGGGCCGCGCAACCGCAGGACGAATGACGATAGTTGGGACGGGTCTTTCGCTGGATGGAACGCAATCAAGGATCGAGCCAGGACGGATGTGAGCCTGTTGCCGGGCTGTCGAAGCTGAAGACTCTGCGAAGGACCGTCGTCAAGTGTGGCAAGCGGGGCCTTTCGTGGCGTTATCTGCCCGTGGCCTTGGCCATCATGGGGATCGTCTTTTCGCTGCCGGCCCTAAAGACGGGGTTTCTGACCGATGACTTCATGCAGCGGGCGGTCCTGGTCGGTCCTTCGCCCATGACGGACCGGCTGGCCGAGGTCGGCCTGGCGCCGGAAGGGTCGGGGCGACTGGGACCCGTGCTGGCTGATCTCTACGTCGCCACGTCTCCCGAGCAGAACCTGGAGCCGCTGAGGGACTACGGCGCGCTGCCGTGGTGGACCTGCGAAGACTACCGCGTGGCCTTCTGGCGGCCTCTGGCGAGTTTCACCTACTGGCTGGACTACCGGCTCTTCCCCGCATCGCCCCGTCTGATGCACCTGCACAGCATTCTGTGGTTCGCGGCCGTGGTCTTCCTGGCCGCTCTTCTCTATCGGCGGTACATTGACGCCGCCTGGATCGCCGGCCTGGCGGGGCTGTTCTTCGTGGTGGACGACAGCACGTACTTTCCCACGATGTGGCTGGCCAACAGGAACCTCCTGGTTTGCCTGGTCTTCGCCTTGATGACGTTGATCTTCTACGACCGCTGGCGGCGGGACGGCTGGGGCCCGGGCCTCGTGGCGGCACCGCTTTGTCTGTTTGCCTCGGTGCTGTCGGCCGAGGCGGGCATCGCGACGTGCGCGTACCTCTTTGCCTACGAGGTGACTCTGGGGCGCGGACGCTGGACAAGGCGGTTTGTGGCCTTGCTGCCGTCGGTCGCAGTGATTCTTCTCTGGCGTCTGCTCTACAATCGGCTCGGCTACGGCGCGGCCGGCGGGGGCTTCTACTACGATCCGGTCCGCGAGCCGATAGGTTACGCACTGGTGGTCCTCAAGCGCGTTCCCTTTCTACTGGCAGGGCAATGGACGACGCTGCCGCCGGAGTTGCACAGCTTCATGCCTCTGTGGTCCACGATATTGATCTGGTCGATCATGACCCTTGTCGTCATCGGGTTCCCGCTTCTGATGCGGCCCTTTCTGAGGTCCCACGCGCGGGCGCGGTTCTGGCTGCTCGGCATGTACTTATCGGCGCTGCCGTTCTGTGCCACCATCCCCATGGGGCGTTCGCTGGCGTTCGTTGCGGTGGGGGCCTTTGGTCTGATCGCCGAGTTCGTCGCTGGGGCGAACCGCCAGGCCCACTGGATGCCGCAGGGTTGGTGGCGGGTCAATCCGATTCTCTGGCTGGCCACCTTCTTCATCTTCGCCCACGGGCCCTTCGCGCTGCTGTTCCGAATCCTGGCGCCGGGCACGGCGGCCACCATGGAAGAGGAAGCGGCTAAGGTGACCCAGACAGGCGACGCGGGGAACCTGGCGCGGCAGGACCTGGTTGTCGTCAATGCGCCGAATCCGTCGGCGTTTCTGTATGAGCCCTACATCAGGGCTGAGCAAGGGCGTCCCGTGCCCCGGAGCGTGCGCATGCTGGCACCGGGATTCGGCGAAGTTCAGGTTGTCCGGACGGCGCCGCGGCAACTGCTTGTCAAGTCCGTTGCGGACAGCCTCTTCGACTGCCAGCGCGGCGGGCGGCCCGATTTCGTGTACTTCTATCGCTATCTCAGTGATGTTCGAGGCCCGGGACACCCGCTCAAGGCGGGCCAACGCGTCACGCTGCCGGGGATGACGGCCCAGGTCCAGCAAGTGGACGATAGGGGCTTTCCGGTGGAAGTGACGTTCGAGTTCGACGTTCCTCTGGAGGATGCCTCGTTGCGGTGGCTCTGGTGGGACTGGGACGAGGATGTCTACAGACCATTCGACCTGCCTCCTGTCGGCGGGACCGCCCGCCTGGTCGGACCGTTCTGACCGTCCCATCCCGGATCCACGCAGGCAATCCGCCAGTTTGCCGTTCACGCAGGGCTGAGTATCGCTTATAATGCCCCCGTCACCTGTGGAATCGGCGTGTATGGGCAGAACCAAGAGAGATATCGAAAGAAACGAGCAGATTTATCAGCTTAGCACGCTGGTGGCGGGGAGGTTCTCGCTTCAGGAGGTGCTCGACAGGCTGGCCGAAGCGGCGGTGAAGATCGTCGGCGCCAAGGCCTGCTCGATTCGCCTGCTCGACGAAGAAACCAACGACTTGAAGATGCGAAGCACCTACGGGTTGAGCGAGGCCTATCGCAACAAAGGGGCCGTGACGAAGGATGACGCGGTTATCAAAGCGGCCTTCGCAGGCCAGGCGGTCGTCATCGACGACACGCGGGACGATGATCGCATTAGACACAAAGAAGCCACCTTCCAGGAGGGGTTGATCAGCCAGTTGACGGTGGCCATGCAGTTTCGGAACAAGCCTATCGGTGTGTTGCGACTCTATAGCCCGCGACCGAAGGGTTTCCGGGAGGACGACGCCATTGTTGCTCGGGCGGTGGCTTCACAGTGCGCCGTGGCCATCACCAACGCCAAGCTTTATAGCGAGGCGATTGCCGGGCAGCGGATAGCCGAGCAGATGCGACTGGCCGGGCTGATCCAGCGGCGGATGATCCCGGAAAAGGCCCCGCGTATCAACGGGTTGGACATCGCCGCCCGCTACATTCCCTGCTTCGACGTAGGCGGCGATTTCTATGACTTCCTGCCCATCAGCGACGGGCGGCTGGTCGTTACCATCGCCGACGTCATCGGCAAGGGCGTCCCGGCCGCGATCATGATGAGTTGGTTCCGTGGAGCCGTGGAGGCCTACACCGAAGGCTTCACGGGTGTGCTTAGGGACCTCGGTCCGGTCGAGGGCGATCTGAACAGCGGGCTCAAGACGGCCATTCGCACGAAGAACGCCATAGAGAACTTCAACAAGATGGCGTGCATCGAGTGCTACGAAGGCGAGTTCATTACGCTCTTCTATGCCACGATTGACGCGGTCGAGAAAACGATCACCTATTGCAACTGCGGCCACGAGCCGACGGCGCTCATCAGCGGCGGCCGGACCCAGGACCTGTCCGCCGGCGGGCTCGTGCTCGGTGTCGATCCCCAGGCCAAGTACGAAATCGAGACGGTCCAGCTTCAGGACGGCGACTGCCTGCTGTTCTATACCGACGGTCTCGTGGACGCCATGGACTTTAGCAGCGAGTTGTGGGGCCGCGACCGGATGCTCGAGGCCGCCAAGCGTTTCACCGACTGTCCGGCCGATCACATCGTTCGGAACATTCTTGCCTACCGCCGGCGGTTCGTCGGGCTGGCCCGGCAGATCGACGACACCAGCCTGATCGCGGTGAAGGTCGGGCCGCCGCACCAGAGCGAGGATTGCCGCGAGTGCCAGTTGTCGGACAGCGGCGCCTTCCTCGGCGAGGACGCCCGAGGCTGAGGGGGATTCGATGGCGCTGTTCGTTGTCACAATTGACGGTCCGGCGGCCAGCGGCAAGAGCACCGTAGCCCGACTCCTGGCCGAGAAGATCGGCGCGACGTTCCTCGACACCGGGGCTATGTACCGGGCCGTCACGTGGGCGGCGCTCCGCGACGGCGTCGATTTGACGGATGAGCGTCGGCTGGCCCGCGTCATCGACGGCCATGCCTTCGCATTCGACGCGGCGCAGGGCGAAATGAAAGTCCTCATCGATGGGACGGACATCACCGGCCGGATCAGAGATCCCGAGCTCACGGCCAGTGTTCGCCATGTCGCCTCGTCACCGATGATGCGGGCCAAGCTCGTCGAAATGCAGAGACAATTCGCCCAGCGCCGCGTCCGCGTGGTCACGGAAGGACGGGACCAGGGAACAGTGGCCTTTCCCGATGCCGCCGTGAAATTCTATCTCGTCGCCGATGCGACGGAGCGGGCCCGCCGACGCAAAGCCGAGCTTGATGCCAAGGGGATGGATGCGGATATGGAACAGCTTCGCGAGGCGATTCTGGCGCGAGATGCCAGTGATGAGAATCGCGCCGTGGGGCCGCTCAAGCCGGCGTCCGATGCGATTCTCATCGATACGACCAAGTTGAGCATAGAAGAGGTGGTCGCGCGCGTGGCCGATCGAGTCAAAGCACGATGTTCAGACAGAAGCTAATCGACAAGTGGTATTGGGTGGGGCGGTTCATCTGCCAGGTGTTCACGCTGCTGTTCTTTCGATATCGGGTGTGCGGCAAGACGAACGTTCCGAGCGAGGGTCCCGTCATCCTGGCGGGCAATCACCAGAGTTTTCTCGACCCGGCCTTCTGCGGGATCAGCGTCAAGCGCCTCGTCACCTACATGGCCCGCGAGACGCTGTTCAAGGGTGTCTTCGGGTGGATGATCTACTCGGTCAACGCGATCCCGATCAAGCGGGACAAGGCCGACATCGGCGCGATGAAGAAGGTCATTGCCCGTTTGAGAAACGGCACCGCGGTCTGTCTCTACCCTGAAGGGACGCGGAGTGTCGACGGCCGCATCACGAGGTTCAAACCAGGCTTCGGTCTGCTCTGCCGCCGGTCCAAAGCCGCGGTCGTTCCCGTTCTGATCGATGGTGCCTTCGAATGCTGGCCCCGAAACAAGACGCTGTTTACACCCGGTCCTGTCATGGTCTGCTTCGGCAAGCCTTTGCCACCCGAGCAGGTCGAGTTGATGAGCAACGAGCAGTTAGCCGACTGGCTCACCCGCACCCTGCGCCACATGCAGCACGAAGCCCGCCTCAAACAGGGCAAGCAGCCCTACGTCTACGACGACTAGTCCGTCGCTCGTTGCTTGTCTCTCGTCGCTCGTATCTCGGCAGCCGTTGCCGTTCGTAGTGGCGTCGTAAGACGCTATTCTCAATCCATTCGCGGCACCACCTCCAAGCGTCTTATATGCCCTCACGGGCACACTACAAACGCTACGTCGCTCGTATTTCGTCTCTCGTCTCTCGGCAGTCGTAGGATGGGCTTTAGCCCATGCTGAAAGGCTCGCGGCGAGCAAGCCGCATGGGCTAAAGCCCATCCTACAATTCTTTTCCATTTTCCCCTTATCGCACCTTGCTCTCCCGCCGATAGACAGACCGAAGGGAAGCATTACCGAGGGAAATAGCAGCGCAGCGGAATCCCAAGAAAGCAGACGGTACGTATTGATTGACGGGGATGAGCATGTGGGGACGCCATCGTCAATTTGAGTGCGAAATAGCGAAGGCGTCCCTGGAATTGCCTACGTTTCAAATGCCGGATTAACGACTCAGCCGGGAGGCTTGAGATGGATACCAATACGCCATTACCAGAAGACCTGTCGTTCTGCATTCAGTACAAGGATGTGTTGCTCGTCTTGATCGGCGGTGTTTGCGCAGCTCTGGGGGGATTTGCGGCTGCTTGGTACAAGGCACGCGTGGCGGGCCAAGTGCGGTTCAGGGAAACCTTGGGTGAGGAGAAGGCCAAGGCTCTTGGGAGGGCAATGAGGCTGTTTAGCACTCTTCGCTCAATACGCATCCAGGGTGTCCATAAAGACGTCCTTGACTTCATCAGAGAGAACAATGAATGGATGCTGGATAATGAAGCTGTTTTACCGCAGAAGTCTGTGGAGAACTGGCATTCGGTCCGCAGTAACGTGCGGTCTCTGATGCGGAATGATGGTCGTCTGAGCACCATGGGTGACGGGCCTGACCGTGACGCGCTGATAGAGCGTATTGGGAAGCAGGAGCAGTACACGGATGATCTGGTCAAAGAAGCGGAGCAACTCATTCGTGAGGAACTTAGCCTTAAGCCGTTCAAGATACATAGGCCGAAGAAGGCATGAAGGCTTGGCTTAGTTCTTCGGAGGCACAGAGTTGCCCATCCTACATGACTGGAATTCGATAAGGGGTGTGTGGAATGGACAGAAAGGTATACCTCGTCGTAGAAAATCGCATGGACGTTATGAGTACGGTGTTCTTTGAGATATCCCGTGATCTTGACGAAGAACTGGATGCCGTGACCCAAGAACTGCTTTCTGCGATCCGGCGATTTCAGGAAGACTCCAATACCTGCAAGGAAGGAGAAAACTCCAGGCAACTTCTCGGTCTGGGAGGGAAACTACAAAGAGCCCGTGCAAAGGCGGTGGTGTTTGCCGCCATGTGTCTTGAAGCATTTATCTATGACTTCGCCTCCCACTATTTCGGCGACAAGTGTGCGAAGACGCGTTTTGATGGGCAGAGCTTCTTATCGAAGTGGACAGACATTCCCAGATCAGCTCTCGAGAAAGGACTGCGCGAGGAGTCTCAGGCATTTGAGC
>CAYNQP010000095.1:0-10068 GCA_964399325.1 uncultured Pirellulales bacterium | reverse complement strand
CTGTGTCGTTGTGCCTGCGGGAGCTTCTGTCGCGTGCCGATGCCCCTGGTGGCGAGCGAGATGGCGGGACTCAGCGCGCTGTGGGCCGACCCGGAACCTGCGGTCCGCTCAATGGCGCTGACGGCGGCTGACGTGCCGTCCGACCTGCTGATTCTCGGCAAAGGGCAATTGTCCACCATAATGACAGACGGCCTGTACATGTTTGGCCGTGACACGGCGTACCTGGGCAACTACGCTCCGGCGGGTCTGCCCGACCGCTGCAATGTCCGGCTGGTCCGTGACCCCTCGGGGGACCTGTACGCCGTCAACTCCGAGCGTGGCGTCGTGCAGCTCACCGGCGCGGTCGGGCTCGTCATCCCGGCGGGCCAGGCGGACTATGCGAATGACCCGCGCCACCAGAGTCCGGCGACAGTGTTCATTGGGATTCAAGGGGAAGGCTCGGACAGCTTCGGCCGTCCCATCCTGGATGTGGCCTTCGACCCGAACGGATATGCCTATGTCGTCCCCGTCGTCGTTCAGGTCAGTGGCGAAGAGGCCTACGTCGCGGGGGCGAAGCTCGCGTTGCAGCAGGGCGCGAATCCGCCTTACGAGGTGGTGCAGTTGTACGATGACCCGCCGCTGCCTGGTGACAACCAGCATCGCGACCACCTGCGGGAAATCGAGGTGGACGCCGCCGGAAACGCATACGCGGTAAACGTGCATCGGCTCAACGAGAGTGACATTCTGTGGAAGTACGACTCGGACGGGACCCTGTTGGCTCGGGTCGATGTGACAGGGCCGAACAGTCCGGCCCCGGCGGTCGATCCGCTGGCGCTGCACGTCTGTGCCGACGGTCAGACCTTGTATCTGGCCTCAGGTCAACGTAACCCGGTGGACGCCAATGCGGCGATGGTCTACGCCTTCTCATGCGCTGACCTACAGTACCAGCGGTCCATCACTATCCAAGGCATGCATCACGTGACAGGCATTGCGGAAGACCCGGCGACGGGAACGCTCTGGGTGACAGGCTTTGCGATGGGCGAGATTCCGGCGTATCCCAGTCCCTACGCGCCTCCGTTCTATGCGCCCTGCCTGGCTCAGATTGATGCGGGCACCGACCGGGCAGAGGCCGTGCCCCTGTCCAATCCGGCCCTGCACGACCTGGCCCTGCCCACATCGATCGTCTGGACGGGAGAAGGATAAATCACCAAGCAACAGTGATACACGAGAACAGGAAGCAGGACTATGAAACGGCATTGTCTGCTCGCTATGTTGTTGACCATGACCGTTGTGTCCACCGCGACGGCTCGGCTCGGTGCCGAAGGAAGAGTCATCGTCGACCTGACAGGTATCAACCATGCCACCAACTTGACAGACCTCAGTCTATATGGGGATCGAATCAGCTTAATAATGCTTTCGCTTTCCCGCAGGCAGTCTCACCATGAAGTACGCTGGGAAACAGTGAGTTTGGAATCATAGGAGATGCGAAAATGAAAAGGTGCAGCACCGTAGCATTTTTGATTGCCACAGTGTGCCTGCGGGCCCTTTCCTTGCAGGCTGAGATAGTCACCCTGTTTGAAACCGATTTCGAAGACCTGTCCTTGAGCTCACCTGAGGTAGTGTCACCGTTTGCCTGCAAAGGCACGAACTACGACGTGTGGGGAGCACCCAAGCACCCTTCGTTTAGGAATTGGCAGGTAGACCCCAGAAGTCATTCGGGGAGTATTGCGATCAACGTGATACCGGGTGGAAATCCTGTTTCAGAACGCGGCACCGCGCTAAGTTCAGCAGAACTACCCGCGCTGGACGTTTCCATGTGTGAGTCCGTATGGCTGAGTTACTGGGTACATTCAACTTCCAATCCCCGGACAAGGGACGTGCACAATTGCGACAGTTCACTGGACATCTACTACCGAAAGGACAACGGAGACTGGCAGCATTACTCCTCACAATGCGGAGAACACAAGAGCGAGTCTCCTGGCTGGGAATGGCACCGAGATCTGCACTTCGCCACGGACGACTGCTCGACCATTCAATTCGCGTTCAATTACGGCCTTCAGAACAACCTACAGCACGACCCCGAGGTGTTCTATCTGCTTGACGATCTTACGATAACGGGTCTGGCGAACCCCGCACTTTTTCCCGGGACCCCCACAGAAGGCTTCACCCTGGTCGGAGAGGGCGCGCCCAAACGAGTCTTAGTCCCCGCCGGGCCGATTGCTGAGGCGTGGAAGGCAAGTGTGGACTTCGATGATTCCGACTGGCTTGACGGCACAGGCGGCGTTGGCTATGAACGCAGCGTCGGCTACGAGCAGTTCTTCAACATCGATGTCCAGGATCAAATGTACGGGCGCAACGCGAGCTGCTACATCCGAATCCCGTTTACCGTTAGTGCTGATGAGATAGCGAATGCCACGGGGTTGTTGCTGAGGGTCCGCTACGATGACGGTTTCATCGCCTACCTCAACGGAGTGGAGATCCAACGAGCGCTGTTTGATGGGGTCCCCGCTTGGAACTCCGGGGCCAGTTCAAACCATTCGGACATCGACGCCATTGGTTTCCAGGATTTCGATGCCTCGCAATTCTGGGGCCTGTTGACTCCCGGCGAGAATCTACTGGCAATCCACGCGCTGAACGAGACCGTAACAAGCTCGGATTTCCTGATTTCCGTCGAGCTACTCTGTCTGACCGGAACCTCCCACCAGCGAGAACTCACGATATCGCAGGTCGGTGAGGGACAGGTGCTTCCCGGAGAGGGAACGTTCGTCTATCTTGCCGGGACCGTGGTAGACGTCAACGCCGTGCCGTCGCCTGGCTACCGATTCGCGGGCTGGACCGGCTCGGCCGTCAATGGGGGCGGGGTCGCCGATCCTCTGGTGCCGCAGACAACTGTGGTCGTCGATGGCGACTACACCCTGACGGCTAACTTCAAACCCCTTGATGACCCGTGGGATATCGTGTACTCGAATGACTTTGAAGGTCAGGTTGGACTGGAATGGTCTCGTACGACCACAGATGTCACCCCGATCGGTGCGCGTCGATTCCTCGGTCAGTTCGGCAACGACACGGTGACCTTGACGCTGCGCGACTTGCCCCTACATGCAGGCATGAGGTTGTCTCTGGATCTGTTTGTCATCCGCACGTGGGATGGCGCCGGGGCCGCGGCGCCTGCGGGTGGTTCGGTAAGCCCAGGGCCTGATATATGGGCTGTTGGCCCCATGGGCGGCTCGGCACTACTTAGCACCTCATTCGACAATAACCACATGTCCCCCTATCGCCAAGTACATACGCAGTCCTACCCGGGCTCGCATCCCAACGGCCGCTTCCCCCCTCAGACAGGCGCCGTGGAGACCAATTCGCTCGGCTACGACTTCGATTTTTCTGGAGTCGGGTTGTGCCCGGCCGACGCAGTCTATCGGCTTAGCTTCGCTTTTGCTCATTCAGAAACAGCCGCGTACGTGCAGTTCTCGGCATCCGGGCTTCAGGCTCTGAGCGATGAGAGTTGGGGCCTGGATAATGTGCAAGTGGAAGTCAGCAATGACCCTCTTGCACCTCTGACTGCCTCCGCTCCCTCACCTGCGAATGAAGCTGAGGGGGTGATCCCGTTTGTCCTGCGGTGGAAAGCCAGTGGCACGGCGGTCCATCACGATGTGTACTTCGGTCTCAGCGCCGGCCTCAGTCCGCGTGAGTTCATCGGGCGCAAGAGTACGACGGAGTGTATCGTACCGTTTGCTCTTGTCCCCGGCACCACCTACTACTGGCGCGTGGACGAGGTGGAGGCAGACGGCACTACCATCCATACGGGTGAAGTCTGGAGCTTCACGACCGGCGCGCCGGTCATGCAGATGCGGGTCCTGACCGTCTCTTCCTACGGCGTGGGCTCGGTCCTGACGCCGGGGGAAGGCCAGTTCGAGGTGCCCCAGGGCACGGTTCTGACGATTGAGGCGGCCCCGGCAGACTCTGCGAACGAGTTCCGGACCTGGATCGGCACGGCGGTAAGCCAGGGCAAGGTCGCGGACCCCAACGCCGCGCGGACAACGGTGCTAATCGACGGCGACTACACCCTGGCGGCGGTCTTTGCACTGAGGGCACAGGGGCCTGCCCTGGGCTTCTCGCTGGGCGAGCTGACGCTGGATGATCCCGGTCAGTTCAACTATCGGGTCGCGACGAACAACACGCCGGAGGCCACCTTCGTCGAGCTCGTCACAGGTCTTGCTCCGGACCCCAATGGCATGGTCCGGATGCAGGTGGTGGCAGATGAACCGGCGCGCACCAAGGCGCGTTTTGGCAAGTATGAGGGCCAGCGCGTGCTGGTGCGGTTCTCGTATCTATTCGAAGATCCTGGGGCGGACCTGGAATTGGTGGCGTACCTGTCGGATGTGCCACAGTTGCTGGGGTACGATGATCCGCTGCGCGCCACCCATTATGTGGAGATCGGTCGGGTGCCGGTGCCTCCGACAGGCTGTCCGGGTGCATTCGGCAGCAGGCGGTTCGGGGTCTTTCAGGAGTGGGTCTGGACGACCGGCTTGGACCTGAGCAACGGCACGTGGGTCGAATTAGAGCTGGTCCAGGCGAGCGGGCCGGCTACTCTCTATGCTCTTACGAGCACACTACAAACGGGTATCCGCATGGCGGCGCCCGATGATTCTGGGGACGGCTCGGCTTTGGTGGATGGCTGGGCGGCGGAAGCCCACTGCGACGGCTACTGCATGGACCTGAACTGGAGCGATACGGCCGATGAGGAGGACTTCCTGCTGGTGCTGGCCTACTGTGGGGCGCCAGCGAGTCTGTTCGAGGGAGGGCTCGGCAGTCTGTATTGTCTGGATGGTGCCTTTAGCAGCGATGACTACATCGATGTGTTCGATCTAGGTTTGTGGGACTGGACGCTGAGTGATCTGGATCGCACCAACCTGTGTTTCGAGCCGCTGCCGCTGGTCGCGGGCGGGACAACCGGGCTTAGCGCGCTGGCGGTACCGGCGTCTGCGACTCGCTCCATGTCGTTGGCCGCGACCGATTCGCTGTCAAACCTGGTGATTCTGGGCAAAGGGCAGTTGTCCACCGTGCTGAGCGATGGCCTGTACACGTTCGGCAGCGACACGGCCTACCTGGGCAAATACGCGGCGGCGGGTCTGCGCGGCCGCTGCAACCAACGCCTGGTGCGTGATCCGGCAGGGAACCTGTACGCGGTCAACTCGGAGTATGGTGTCATCCGGCTCACCGGCTCGGTCAGGACCGTCATCCCGCTGGGTCAGGCGGACTATTCGAATGAGCCGCGCTACCACAGTATGGCTACCGTGTCCATCGGGCTACAGGGCCAGGGCTCTGAAAGCATTGGCCGGCCGGTCCTGGATGTGGCGTTCGACACGCAAGGATATGCCTATGTCGTACCCGTCGTCGTTAAACCGCGAGGCGAGAGTCCCTACGTCGCCGCGGCTAAGCTGCGCGTGCAGCAGAGTGCGAGTCTGCCATACCAAGTGGTGCGGTTGTATGACGATCCTCCGGCCCCTAATGACAACCGGGATCCCAACCACCAGAGGGAGATCGAGGTGGACGCGGCGGGCAACGTGTACGTGATCAACGCGGACCGTTTCAACGAAGGCGATATTCTGTGGAGATATAACTGGGATGGAACCATGCTGGACCCCGTGTACCTGTCAGGGCCGAACAGCCCGGTCCCAGTGGCCGATCCGCTGGCGCTGCACGTCTGTGCCGATGGTCAGACATTGTATCTGGCCTCGGGTCAACGTAACCCGGCGGATGCCAATGCGGCGCTGGTCTACGCCTTCTCGTGTGCCGACCTGCAGTACACGGGCTCTGTCACGATCCAAGGCATGCATCGCGTCACGGGCATTACCGAAGACCCGGTGACGGGAACGATTTGGGTGGCGGGCTTTGCGATGGGCGAGATTCCGCCCTATCCCAGCCCGTACGCGGCTCCGTTCTATAAGCCTTGCCTGGCGTTGGTTCCCTCGGGCACCGACCGGGCAGAGGCCGTGCCCCTGTCCAATCCGCCCCTTCACGACCTGTCACTGCCCACATCCATCGTCTGGACGGGGGCAACTCCAGAGTGAAGAGAAACGACAGGACAACGATAGGGGGCGCCGAGGGCCGATTCAGGACTACACGGTGGTCCGTGATCGATGGCATACGAGAACTGGACACCGGCCAGCGCCAGGCGGCGTTGAATGGCCTGATTCGGCAGTACTGGAAGCCTGTGTATTGCTATCTCCGCCGGAAAGGCTGCGACAACGAACAGGCCAAGGACCTGACGCAAGGTTTCTTCCATGAGATTGTCCTGGGCCGACGGCTCGCCGAACGGGCAGACGCCGGAAAAGGGCGATTCCGAACGTTTCTCCTGACGGCATTAGATCGCTACGTCACCAGCGTTCATCGGCGCGAAGCGGCGGCGAAACGCCGACCGAAGGGAGCCATCGCGGCACTGGAAGACGTGGATGAGAGCAGCGTCTCGCCCGCAGCCAAGGAGATGGAGCCGGAGGAGGCCTTCACCTATGTGTGGGCGAGCGAGTTGCTGCGGGACGTCTTGGCCGAGGTGGAAGAGAACTGCACCCGAGACGGCAAGGGCGTCCATTGGCAACTGTTCCATGCCCATGTCCTGAACCCGATTATTGCCGCCCAGGAAGCACCCAAGCTGGCCCAGCTCTGCCGGCAGTTCGGCCTCTCCGATGCCACCCAGGCCGCCAATATGATTGTTACCGTCAAACGCCGGTTCCAGGCGGCCCTGCGAAACCGTGTGCAGGATTATGTGGGGTCGAAGGAGGAGGTGGACCAGGAAATCCGTGATTTGATGAAAATATTCTCGAAGTAGCGCAAGGGGCCGCCCCACTTTGCGTACCAGGAGGTAGAGAAACGTCAACCGCCGGACAACTCGCGAGCCCGGCGCAGCCAAGTAGAATACGGAGTGGTATAATGGACGACGGTGCGATACGAAATCTGCACCCGAGAAGACTCGCGCAGCTTCTGGGAATAACGTTTGATTCCGACAACGTCAGTGAAATGGACGGCGATGAGGCCACGTCCGAGTTGCTGCAAAGCTGTCTGGATGGAACGTGGCAGGGCGGAGCCTATGGACAGGGAAACGGCTGGGCGCGGGCCATGAGGCAATTCGTCGGCCATCTCGGACCGTGCTCCGAACGGTTGCGGTTGGGGGACGTGCTGACCGATCCCAAGTCGGACCTGGCAGCCATGAGGGATATTCGCAGGCGCGCCAAGAAAGAGGTATCTGGAGCCGCTCACGAAGCGGAGCATGGCGTCGCCGTCACGGTCTATTTCGCCGCGATTGCCAACGCCCTGGTGCATCACGGTGTGAAGATTACCACGTATTCATACGAAGCTCTGGAGCAGTCCTTTGCCAAGCTTCTTGAAAAGCGCTGGATGTCCCAACCACTGGTCCGGCTCTTTCAGGAGGCCGTGAAGGCGTGTAGGAACATGCGATGACTCGCCTCCATGATGACAACGCGTCGGACGGTTCCTTGGACCGAGGCCCCTCGCCGGCCGACGAACAGAACGAAGCACAAGCTCGACCGCAGGCCCAGATGCCGACCCGGTCGATGCCCGATGCCTCGGCAGACTCCTTCGACGAGCACACGGGCGAGGCCCCGGCCGATATCACGATCGAGGGCTATCAGATTGTCCAGGAACTCCCCGCCGGTGGCCAGGCCGTGGTCTACAAGGCATTGCACAAAGCCACCAGGTCGAAGGTCGCGCTCAAGGTGCTGCTTCCCAGCCTGACCGCCTCGACGAAGGCACGGCGTTACTTTCGACAGGAGGTCGAGCTCGCCGCCAGCCTCAATCATCCCAACATCGTGGCCATCCGTGACAGCGGCGTCACTCACGGCCAGTATTACTTTGCCATGGAGTACATCCACGGCCAGCCCCTCGACCGCTACGTCCAGGGCAAAGTCCTGTCGGTCAAGGAGAAGATGATCCTGTTCCACAAGATTTGCGATGCCATGTCGCACGCGCATCAGCGGGGCGTTATCCACCGGGACCTGAAGCCTTCGAACATACTGGTGGACGAGCGCCATGAGCCGCACGTGTTGGATTTCGGCCTGGCCAAGACCGCAGCCGGTCTGAGCGCCGTGTCGGAGGATACGGTCATGCCGACCATGACCGGTCACATCATGGGGACCGTCGCGTACATGTCGCCGGAGCAGGCCGCCGGCCGGTCGGACCTGATCGACGTGCGGACGGACGTTTACTCGCTCGGTGTCGTTCTTTATCAGATGTTCACCGGGAGATTCCCCTACGATATCTCCGGCGCGGTCATCGAGGCCCTGAAGAACATCCAGCAGGCCGACCCCGTCCGGCCCCGACAGATCATCAGCCGGTTCGATTCGGATATAGAGGCGATCATCCTCAAATGCCTGGCCAAGGATCGCGATCAGAGATACTCCTCCTCCGCCGGCCTGCGCGATGACGTCCAGCGCTGGCTCGAAGGTCTGCCCATCGTCGCCAAGTCCGTCAGCTCGATCTACCTGTTGCGCAAAATCGTCGCGCGGCATCGCTTCACGACCACCGTGGTCGGACTGTTGCTTCTGATCGTGTGCAGCTCTGCCTATAGCGGCTTCTACCTGTACCGACGGGCGGACGGCGCCCGCCGTGACGCCGAGCAGATTGCCCGGCAGTGGTCCGACGAGTCAGAGAAGCAGTTGGCCCTGTCACGCGAGCTTGCCTTTCGCAGATTCCTGGAGATATGGCACAGTGAGAATCCCAACCGAATGGCCCAGGCCGCGTGGGTCGCGCACCTCATAGCTTCCGGCTCTCTCGAACGACAGGGGGCGGACTTTCTCCTGGACCCGAACGCCACTGGGGATGTGGAAGGTTTTCGAAACAGCCTCCCGGAACCGTCCCGTTGGTTTGCGGAACTGGTCATGGGCGAGATGTATCTGGGAAACGCAGACCGTGCCCAGGCCCTCGAAGCCTTCAAGCGGAGTTGCCAAGAGGCGAAGGCAAGAGGCCGGATGTCTTTTTCCGACGGGTTGCTCAGAGAACACCTAGAGGCGCGGCTCTATCAACTGGATACTGAGAGAACCAGCCCGACGCCACAGGGTGACGGGGACGCGAAATGAAACGCACCGCACCGATAGAAATGAACGAGAGCAGGACGGGGCACAGAAAAGACCCGGCCGTACGCATCCGGCCTGGAGACGCAATGGGCCAGAAGGCGTTCACTCTCATCGAACTGCTCGTCGTGGTGGCCGTGATCACGGTGCTCCTTGCCGTTCTGCTGCCCTCGTTGAGTCGATGCCGGGCCTTGGCCGCGCGGCTGCGGTGCGCCAGCAACCTGAAGCAGCTCTGGTTCGCGTGGGACAGTTACACGGACGCCTACGACGGGGATTTCTACCAAGTGGTCAACGCGAACGTCAACTATGGCGGCTGGCGGGGAATCAAGAACTGGTGGCCCCGGCCCTGGAATCGGTACGCGGGATTGGGCGATCCCAACAATATCACGGAGCAGGGCGCCAAGGTCTTCTGCTGTCCGGCCGACCGCGGCGGCATCCCGGGCAGCCTGCTCCGGGAAAAAGCCTATCGCGTCCACGGCACCAGCTACCAGACCAACATCTTTCTCGTCGGGCCCGACGGATGCCGGGCGTTCAGCGACCACACAGCGGAGCTTGACGCAATGATCAGCGCCAGGTTGCCCGGGCTTAACCTCACCCATGTGGCCAACCCGTCGCGTGTGCTGCTTATCGGGGACTACGGCTGGATCAACCAATGGAAGCCCAAGCCCCATCCGAACCCTGAGCGGAAGGAGCTGGCGGAGTGGCATCGTCGCGCCGATCATCACAATGTGGCCTTTCTGGATGGCCACGTCGAGTTCCTGGAAATCCGGAAAGGGTACTATGTCACGGACCAATACTGCGTGCTGCCCTTCGAGGACCTCTTCGGCCTGGCCCGCCAAGTCCAGGGACCTGTGGAGTAATACGGTTTAGAATTGATCCCTACGCCGCGTCTTGTCATCCTGAACGCAGTGAAGGATCTGGGCCGCGAGCACATGAAACCTCTCTTGCGATGGCCAGATCCTTCGGCTTCACCTCCTAAGAAACTAACTCTCCAGATTGGACTGAT
>CAYNQP010000094.1:0-10139 GCA_964399325.1 uncultured Pirellulales bacterium | reverse complement strand
CGGGGCTACGGCCGTCTGGTACAACGACGGCGCCGGCGCGTTCAAGAAAGGACAGGTTCTGGCCCAAGGCGGCATTTGTCCTTCCTTCGGCGACGTGGACAACGACGGAGACATCGACCTTTGGCTTGGATGCGCCGGCCCGGACATCTACTTCGCCAATGATGGTGCAGGGCAGTTCGAGCCGACACCGTTGGACGGCATGGCTCCGGGAGACATCGTCACCCACAGTGCCCGTCTTGTCGATATGGACAGCGATGGCGATCTCGATTTCATGGCGTTTCACCTCATGAAGGGGTCGGTCCCCGCAGACCAACCCTGCCAGGGCGCCGCCGGCAACCTGTACAACAACAATCGTGACGGCTCCTTTGCCGATGTCGCCGAGAAGTCCGGCTTGGCATTCGGGGCCTCGGCGGTGGCCGCCGCGGTCTGCGACGATTTCGACAACGATCGCGATCTGGACCTGGTCGTTTTCCCCCAAGGCAGCCCGCCCGTCGGGTGGGTGAACGATAGGGTCTGGCAGTATCGCTTCCAGGATGCCGGGAGCATGGGCCTGGCCGGAATTGAGGGCGTGCTCGGTGCCACGACCGGCGATCCGGACGGGCGACGGTGACCGTGACCTTCTGGTGTTCACGGACAAGGCGATCCACCTGTTTCTGAATGTGGGCGATTTTTGCTTTGAGCGGCAGGACGATTTCGCCGAGCGCTGCGGACGCGCCGGCGCCTCGGGCGGGCAGTTTGTGGATATCGACAATGACGGAGACCTCGACATCGTGGTGGCTGACGGCCTGAGACGCGAAGGGAAGCGCGGTCCGGCTCTGTTCATCAATGAATGGCCTCGGAATCGCTTCACCGATGCGCTGGAGGTCGATCCCGGTAATCTCTTCGCGGCCATTGCCTTCGACGGGTACGCCAGTTGCGTTGCCGCTGACTTCACCGGCGATGGAGCCTGTGACGTGCTCGTCGCGCCTGCCGGCGAGCCCCCCTTCCTGGTCGAGAACGCCACCCAGGGGGGCCATTGGATTCAGGTGGACCTGCAGGGGATCCGAGGCGACGACGGCAAATCCCGCTCGAACAATTCAGCCCTCGGGGCCCGCGTCGATATCAGGGCGGGCCTGATTGCCCAACAATATGTGGTGGGTGTTCCTTCCGGGCCGGTGGCGTCGCCGCCGCCACGGGTTCACGCCGGCTTGGGTGCGCAGACGCAGGTAGACTGGCTTCGTGTCACCTGGCCCGACGCTGTCCTGCAGGCGGAGCTCGAATTGCCGGCCGATCAGTCGGTGAAGATCATTGAGGTCCAGCGGAAGGTCTCTTCCTGCCCGCACTTGTTTGCCTGGAACGGATCGTACATCGAATTCGTGTCGGACTTCGGCGGCATGGGCGGTCTCGGCTACCTCACCGCCCCGGGCGCGTACGCGCCGCCCGACTCGACTGAGTATGTTCCTGTCCCGAACCTACAGCCGCGCGACGGTGAGTACCTCCTCCAGGTGGTCGAGCCCATCGAAGAGATCGTGTACATGGATGAAGTCAAGCTGCTGGCCGTCGATCATCCCGCCGGAACGAGCATTTATCCCAACGAGATGACGGCGGTCAATGCGGCTCCCTCCGATTTCGAACTCTTCTGCGTCAGGGAGACGATTGAGCCCGTTCAGGCGATCGACCATCGGGGCGCGGATGTCACGGAGGCGATCAAGGCGGTGGACCGGACCTATGCCGGGCCGGTGCGACCCGACCCTCGTTTCATTGGCTACGCGGAGGAGCACTTCGTCGAATTGGATTTTGGCGCGCGTCTGTCCTCTGTTCGACCCGACGCGCGGCTGGTGTTGTTCCTCTATGGTTGGGTCCACTACGGCTATTCAGCCACGAATTTCGCCGCCAGCCAGGCGGGGATCAGTCTGCAGGAGTACAGATTGGTGGCCGAGGAGCCGCCGTACTCGTCGATTGTGCCGGCGCCGGCCACGAAGGTGACGTGGTATTCCGGCTCGGACGGCACGCCGACCGGCTTGAGCGTGTAGAGCGAGGACTGGTAGCCCGGACTGCGGCAGTCACCCAGGTTCCGCGTGATCTGGCGGCTGGATGTATCGTCGAAGGCCATCTCGTAGATGGTCCAGTTGTCCGTCGGGGTTTTCTTGCCGGCGAAGAGCAGACGCGTCCCATCGAAGGACACGTCTGGATCGCATGCGCAATGAAAGCCTTCGCTCAGGACCTGGCTCGATCCGTCCGGACGGACCAGGATCAGTCGTGCTCCTTCTCCATAGGTCGCCCGAAGCAGCCCCTCCGTTGCCGGCACGGCCTCAGCGGGAAGTTGCGTTACCACGATACGGTCTTCAAGGCCCGTTTCTGCATGTGCCCGGCCGGTGGTGTTTGGGATGGAGGCCTGAGTCATGACCCACAGCCCGAGCACCAGAAGGAGCGCAACGAAAAGCCGACGACGCACGCGGGCCGGACGAATCGTCGCGAAACACGCGCCCCGCCACTTTGGATGCGAGCGTCCACCAGATACAACTCCACCGACATTCTGCGCACAGAAGCTCATGGCCATTCTCACCGTCAAGTAGGCGACCCGCACCCACCTCAATCTCGGCAGGCACCGTGCCAACCGCCCTGATTGTATAGACACGGACATGAGAAGACAAGCAAGAGACAGACACCGCGCCGCTGTTGTGCATCGCAAGCTCAGAGGATACCATAAGCGACGAGTCTCACCAGCCACCGTAGCACTGGAAGGATCAGATCATGAATCGAATGTGCAAGGCTCTGCTCGTGGCAGCGATAATAACAGGGCTGTCGGCCCTGACAGGTCTGGCGTTGGCCCAGAACTCGGAGGGTGCTCTCGAACGGGGCTTCACGAACCCGCCGGTCGCCGCCCAGCCGCGCACCTGGTGGCACTGGACCGGCGGCAATGTCACCAAGGAGGGAATCACCAAGGACCTCGAATGGATGAAGCGCGTTGGGATCGCCGGCATGCAATTGGCGGACGTCAGCTCCGGGCAGGGCCAGAGCGTCGAGGCGAAGCTCGATTTCGGCACTCCCGAGTGGCTGAACGTTGTCCGTCACGCGGCGGCCGAGGCCGACCGGCTCGGGCTCGAGATGGCGATCTTCAGTTCGCCCGGCTGGAGCGAAACGGGCGGCCCCTGGGTCACGCCCGAACAGGCGATGAAGAGACTCGTCTGGAGCGAAACCGTCGTCGAAGGGCCGCAGACCTTTCGTGGCACATTGCCCCAGCCGCCCTCGAATCTCGATTTCTACGGGGACAGCGCGGTGGTGGCGTTCCGGCTTCCCGCCGGGGAGTCCAACGTGGCCGACCTGGAACCGACCGTGACATCGAGCGGCGGTGCCATCGACGCGGCCGTGCTGCTCGATGGTAACGCGCGTTCGGGGATGACGGTGACGGCGCCCGCCGCAGGCCAGGCGGCGTGGGTGCAGTTCGAGTTTGCCCAGCCCTTCAGCGCGCGGGCGATCACACTGTCTGCCCGCGCGGGGGGACGCACCGGTGTCCCGGTCGGCCGAGTGCTGGCCGGGGACAGCGCCGGCGACCTGCGGACGCTCGTGTCTCTGCCTGGCGCGCAGCTCTACCGCCAGGGTAGCGTGCGAACGTTCGCTTTCAGCCGGACGACCGCCCGGATCTGGCGCATCGAGATGAGCGCGGCGCCACTGGATCCGGGACTGACCATGAGCCAGGGGCCGCCGCGGCAGGTGGATAGCTTTTTGCTGACTGAGGCGACCCTGCACTCGGGCGCGCGCGTACACCACTGGGAAGAGAAAGCCGGCTTCAGCCAGTTCCTGTTCGAGTACGAGACGGTGCGCACCCCGGAGGTCCCTGCCGACACGGCAGTCGACCGGTCGGAGGTGGTTGACCTGACCTCGAAGATGGCGGCCGACGGTCGGCTCGCATGGGATGTCCCGGCCGGTCGGTGGATGATCCTGCGTATGGGCTATGCGCCGACGGGTGCCCGCAACCGTCCGGCCACCGGCGCCGGCTCCGGGCTGGAGGCCGACAAGCTCAGCCGCAAGCACATGGAAGCCTACTATCACGGCTACCTCGATCCGATCGCCCAGGCCTTGGGACCGCTCTTCGGCAAGAGCCTGCGATACGTGGTGATGGACAGTTGGGAAGCCGGGATGCAGAACTGGACCGAGGAGATGATCGGCGAATTCCGGCGGCGTCGCGGCTACGATCCGACGCCCTATCTGCTCGCTCTGACGGGTTCCGTCGTGCAAAGCGCCGACGTCAGCGATCGCTTCCTCTGGGATTTCCGCCGCACGCTGGCTGACATGTGGGCCGAATACCACTACGGTACGATGACCGAGATGCTCAAGCAGCATGGCCTGGGGACCTACGCCGAAGCGGCCGGGGTGTCATTGGAGATTCCCGAGGACACGCTGCTCAATAAGAGCCACGTGACTATCCCGATGGGCGAGTTCTGGCTGGGCAAGATGCATCCGCCGCTGATGTACTACCAGGACGTGCGCGGCGCCGCCTCGGCGGCACATGTCTATGGCAAGACTCTCGTGGCGGCCGAATCATTCACCGGAGGCGGCTACGAGTCTCCATTCACACTGAAGAAGGTGGGCGACTACTGGCTGGCACAAGGTATCAACCGCGTTGTCTTCCACACCTCGGCCCATCAACCGCTCGACACGAAGCCGGGCAACACCATGGTCGGGACACACATCAATCGCAATATCACTTGGGCCGAGCAGGCGGGACCGTTTATGACCTACCTTGCACGGAACTGTTTCATGCTGCAGCAAGGCCTGTTCGTGGCGGACCTCGCCTACCTTCTGAATGAGGGGGCTCCTTCGACGATGCCGATCTGGGGCGCGGGGCTGAAACCGGCGCCGCCTGAGGGCTACGACTTCGACTACATCAACGCGGATGTCTTGCTCAATCGCATGTCGGTCGAGGCGGGCGGGCGTTTGGTCTTGCCGGACGGGATGAGCTATCGGGTGCTGGTGCTCCCGGAGACCGACCGCATGAGGCCGGAGCTGCTCCGCAAGATCCGCACGCTGGCCGCGGGGGGCGCAACCGTGGTTGGGCCCAAGCCCGTGCGGTCGCCGAGTCTGGCGGGCTATCCGACCGCCGATGCCGAAGTGCAAACGTTGGCTGCGGAGCTGTGGGGCGACCTCGACGGCGTCAGTCGCACCATACACCGCTACGGCCAGGGCATGGTGGTTTGGGGCCTGCCGCTCGAAGACGTTCTCGCCTCACTGAGCATTCCGAAGGACTTCGAATACGCCCGCGGTCTGGATGCCGACGTCGCCTGGAACCATCGGCGCGCTGGTGATACGGATATCTACTACGTCGCCAATCTGGCGGACCAGGCTCAGGATACCGAGGCCCGCTTCCGCGTCGGCGGCAAGGAGGCGGAACTCTGGCATCCCGATACCGGGCGGATTGAGCGGGCCGATTACCGCATCGTGGATGATCGCACCACGGTGCCGTTGCATCTGGCGCCGCGCGAGTCTGTGTTTGTGGTCTTCCGGCAGGCGGCTTCGTCGCCGTCTCGCGTGCTGCCGCGTGCCACGAGTGTGACACTTGCGACGTTAAGCGGGCCGTGGGAGGTCACTTTCCCGCCGGACTTAGGTGCGCCGGAGAAGATCGAACTTGCGGGGCTGCAATCCTGGACCGCGAACGCCGACGAAGGCGTCAAGTATTTCTCGGGCACGGCCACTTACACCAAGACCGTGCAGACGCCGTCGAGCTGGTTCCCGGCAGGAGCGAAGGTCACGCTCGACCTCGGCGCGGTGCGCGATCTCGCGGAGGTCTCGGTCAACGGCCAGGCGCTCGGGACGTTGTGGAAGGAGCCGTACCACGTGGATGTCACGGGCGTGCTGAAGCCCGGAGCGAATCGACTGGAGATCAAGGTCACCAACCAGTGGACAAACCGCCTGGCCGGTGACCGCTCGGCGCCGCCTGACCGGAAGGTGCTGTCCGGCGGTGGCGGTGGTTTTGGCGGATTCGGCCGAAGGAGCCAGATTCTGCCGGAGTCGGGGCTGCTCGGCCCGGTGACGATAATCTCGCAGACAAGCCGCTAGACTGGAACGGGTTATTTCGGTAAGGATGAGTCCCATGAAATGCACGCATCGTCTCTCGCTTCTTTTTGCTGTCTCTGTGACGTTCTCGTTCACCGGCGCTGCCCGCGCCCAAATCGCAGACTATCCTGACGACAGTGTCGCCGGCATCCCGGTCAACTACACCGAGGCGAAAGCAGGTGACTATACGCTTCCGGACCCGCTGAAGCTCGCCGACGGCGAATCGGTGCGCGACGCGGAGACGTGGTTCAGTAAGCGCCGGCCCGAGATCGTGCGTCTGTTTGAAGAGAACCAGTTCGGCCGCGCCCCGGAGCGTCCCGCCGACATGACGTTCAACGTCTTCGACAAGGGGACACCGGCCTTCGACGGCCAGGCCATCCGCAAGCAGGTCACGATCTACTTCACCAAAGACAAGACCGAGAACTATCTGGACCTGCTGATCTATCTGCCCGCCAACGCCAAGGGCCCCGTGCCGCTGCTGCTCAGCATGGGCTGGTCGGCCAACAACCTGTCGGTGAGCGATCCGGGTGTGAAAGTGGGCCGGGTCTGGGACCGGCAGCAGCAGCAACGCGTGCCCGCGCAAGGCGGTCGCGGTTTCGGTCGGCTGGATGTCACGCCGCTGCTGGAAAAAGGCTTTGGCATCGCGACCTTCAACTACAACGACGTCGATCCCGACACGCTGAACGCCCTCGCGCACGGCATTCGGAGCCGCTATCTGAAAGAGGGCCAAACGGAACCCGCGCCGGATGAATGGGGTGCGATCGCCGCGTGGGCCTGGGGCATCAGCCGGGTCGTGGATTACTTCGAGACCGATCCGCGAATCGACGCCAAGCGCGTCGCCATCATGGGTGTCTCGCGCCTGGGCAAGACGGTGCTGTGGGCCGGGGCGCGCGACACACGGATCGCGCTGGTGATCGCCAGTTGTTCGGGCGAGGGCGGCGCCGCCCTGAGCCGGCGCCACTACGGCGAGACCATCGCGCACCTGGCGGCGCCGACGCGCTACCCCTATCAGTTCTGCGCCAACTACGGCAAGTGGGGCGACAAGGTCGATCAATTCCCCGTCGATGCCCACCTGTTGCTGGCCCTGATCGCCCCGCGCCCCGTGTTGCTGCAAACCGGCACCACGGACAAATGGTCGGACCCGAAGGGCGAATTCCTGGCCGCCGTGGCCGCGGGCCCTGTCTTCGAACTGCTCGGCCAGCAAGGATTGGGCACGGACCAGGTGCCGCCGGCCGGCGCGCCGATCCTGCACACGCTCGGCTACTTCATGCACGCCGGCGGGCACGGGTCCCTGCCTTCCGATTGGGACGTCTTCCTGAAATTCATGCAGATGCACCTGCAGCCGGCAACGCCGTGAGCCCATGATATTGGAGGACACGCAACATGGCTGAAATGGATATCGCCCAGGAACTGGGCCGCAAGGGAGCGGACATCGATGGCATCGTCGATCACGTCATCGCCGATCGGCAGCAAATCCCTGAGCTGATCGAGGGCCTCCAGGCCCCGAAGGGCACCTTGCGCTATGGTTACGAGAAGGTGCTGCGCTTCGTTAGCGAGCGCCGGCCGGAGCTGGTCTATCCCTTCTTCGATGTCTTCGCCGAGATGCTCGACTGCGACAACAGCTTCCTGAAGTGGGGGGCCATCATGACGATCGGCCATCTCGCCCCCGTCGATGCGCAGGGCAAGTTCGAGGCGATCTTCGCGCGGTACTACGCCCCGATCGCGGGCCTGGCGATGATCACCGCCGCCAATATCATCGGCAGTTCCGCCAAGATCGCCCTCGCCAAACCGCAGCTCGTGAATGCCATCACCCGCGAGATTCTGAAAGTCGAGAAGGGCAACTACCTCAGCCGCGGCCGCCCCTCCCCCGAATGCCGCAACGTCGCCATCGGCCACGCCATCGATGTGTTCGACGCAGTCTTCGACCAAATCGAAGACAAACCCGCCATCCTCAAGTTCGTCAAGCGCCAGCTCAAGAACACGCGCCAGCCCGTCGTCAAGAAAGCCGAACGCTTCCTACAGAGACACGCCACGTAGTACGGATAATGATAGATCCTTGCGCGGCATCTGCTAGGGTGGGGTTCACCCCACCTGTACGCTCACCTCGAATCATACCGGTAATACCATGGCCCAGACAGATGATCCCAGCCTTCTTTCGATACGACGTTATTCGGATCGAAGAGTATGGTGTCCTTAGGACCAGGAGCACTTGGAACGACTAAGAATAGAGCCCCATCCTTATAACGGCCATCGGTGAACATTCGGCAATATGGATAGCGAAAACCACGAACCACCACACGATTGGGGTCTTCCATGTTCTTGATGGCCTCAATAGCCCGTTGTTCATTCTTCTGTGCGACCAGGCCAAAGAGCTTCGGACGGAAATAGGAGCCAATGCCCCAGAATCCAAACGACCAGATTACCACGGATAGGATCCCGAGGACGGGTGACAGAACCCGCAAAGGCGAAAGTCTGCTACGCATGAAAAGCCGACATAGTTCTACCAATGCAGCAATCACAATGACGGGACCTCCGATTGTGAAGAGAAGACCCCATAGGAGTTGCCAGGGATCCATTATCGCTGTGTGATAGAAGCAGGAGACGATAATCATTATCGCATTATAGAAAAGCACAAATACGAGCAATCCGTATCCGTGCTTCCTTGGCTTTCCGGCAGTGTTGTGATTGTCAGGTTGGTTCATGGATGTTTGCCTCCAACACGGGCATGATAGTCCTGATTGACACTCTGGTTTGGCCCGCGTCGGCACACGCGCACATCTGCATTAGCGTGGTCTTGCCTCAACACAGAATGGCATCTATGTCACTGGAAGTCTTCGCGATGCCTCTGCTCGATCAGGACGAAATCAACCATAATTTGGGATGTCGTTGCGTCATCCCCAAGGGCTCTGGCAACTACATGTCCCGTGAAGTCCAGATACAGGGCATGGCCGAGAGTCGTCCAAACGCAGATTTCGTACTTGCCATCGCCATCGTGGTCTTGAACGTTAAGATGATCGATGCGAACGCCCTCAGGGTGTATCAAGCCGTACCATTGATGGGTGCCTCTGCCTATTGACCCTCTGTAGGGAGGAGCCTCTCCGGAAGCCGAGCTAGGTTTCAGTAGGAACACACAATAGGCGAGCTTCTGTCTGGTAGGATCGTGCGTCAAATCGTTGTTGACCCCTCCGACCACGAGGTACAAGGGGGGCGATCCGGATGGAGAACCCGCTACCACATGAGCGAGAACGCCAGGGTTCCAGTACGATGTTAGCAATCTTCCACGGTGGTCAATGGCGCACACGCGAGCGGGAAACCAGCCGTCACTATCTCTCGATAGCGCCACCACATATTGACTACTGCGTGAGAGTAGGGGAGCGGTGATAAAGTCGTAAACGCTCAGACCATTGCTTAGGCCGCCTCTGTAGATGAAGGAGGCATTGGTATCGAACGTCCAGACGACTCTCCCGGAGGAGTCATATGATATGATCTTCCCTGTGTCATCTGCTTGGCGTGTTCCCTGGTGAGTGACGCCAACGATGACCTCATTCTTCCCATCTCCATTCAGATCACATACCTTTGTCTGCGATATGGTGCCCTTTACGCGCGCCGACCACAGACTCCTACCCAACCGACTACTGACCTCGAAGTAGTCATTGTCACGCTGAACTGAGAACGCCTGGCTCCCTTCCGCATGGAGAGCAGGCGCTGGTCCCTGTGCCGTCTTACCTAATCTGTCAACGAAGTACAGGGCGAGAGAGACAACCCCTACAAGAGTGCCGATAAGGGTGAGCTTACTAGGGCGACTCCAACGACGCCACTCCTTTCTGGATGGCCATAACCACATCAGACCTGTCTCACCGTTCAATCTGGTAGGGTGTGCATCGCACACCATGTTCTAGTTGACACTCTGATTCCACCTGCGTTGACCCATGCACTCCATTGGCGCGCGCACGCCTTCGCAGCGAATGGTATCAGTGTACGGTATACATGCTACGTTACTCTATTTCTCGATGGGTTGCGGTAGCCAATGCCATTGCCCATCTTTTCCCTGAACTGCAATGAAACGGTGTAATGACGTGTGTCGCCATAACCACCTGAACGTCAAC
>CAYNQP010000093.1:0-10139 GCA_964399325.1 uncultured Pirellulales bacterium | reverse complement strand
ACCGTTAACGGCCTGATCTTCTGCATGCGTCTACTGATAGAACAGAACGCCCTTGGCAACTTCGAATCATATAGAAGAGCTTTCAAACGCATGAAAATTGACTTCTCGCCAGGCAGTTTCAGCTACAAATCAAGCCATTGGAAGAGTCTCGGCGAAGACATCTTCGACCAGTGCTTCAAATGATTTCCAAGTCGATGTCGAAGTAGCCGTGGATGAGGCGATTTCGCGTCGGCGTGACTCGGTCCCAGGGAATCTCAGGATGATCCTCTTTGAACTCATCGGAGAGGCCGTTTGCTGCTTCGCCGGTGATCTCCAGAAGGCGAACAGTCGCGAGCGGCCGCAAGCAAGCCGGGGCCTGGACCATCTGTGCCATTGGGGGACAAAGGCATTCTCGGGCTTTTCGCTTGACGCCGGATCGGCTGTATGATAGTTAGAAAACAAATATAGGTCGGTTATGGCGAGAACGGAATGGCAGATTGGACACCACAAATGAGAACCGCCGAATCCCCGCAAAGGGGGCCAGGCAGAGATAAATCCGATATCCGGCTACAAGCCGGAGTTTCAAGTTTGAAGTCTCAAGTGTCAAGCGGGGTAAGTCAGATGTCGAGTCCTTCAAACTTCAGACTTAACACTTTCCGGCAAGCGCCTCGCGCCGGCTCGCCGGGCGTGAGCTCGTGCGCCAAACAAAGCCAATTTCGTTTGTAGTGTGCCCGTAAGGGCATATCGGATAACGCCTTACGGCGTCACTACGAGCGCGGGATTGACGAGGGGCGGCGGGCGGCTTAGGATACGGGGCCTATTTGAAGGACGCTATCGAAAGGAATCGGCATGAAGACAATCCTACAGACCAACATCGCCGGCACCAAGCCGCACCGTGGCAAAGTCCGCGACATCTACGACCTGGGCGAGAAGCTGCTGATCGTGGCCACTGACCGCATCAGTGCCTTCGACGTCATTATGACCAACGGCATTCCGTCCAAGGGCGTCGTCCTGACGCAGATCTCGAAGTTCTGGTTCGACTTCCTCGCCGGCGTGGTTGAGCACCACCTGATTAGCGACGAGGTAGCCGATTTCCCCAAGCCGTTCTGCGACCACGCCGATCAGCTCGCCGGCCGCAGCATGCTGGTCAAGAAGGTCAAGGTCCTGCCCATCGAGTGCGTGGTGCGGGGCTACCTGGCCGGATCGGGCTGGAAGGAGTACCAGAGCGACGGGACGGTCTGCGGCGTCAAGCTGCCGGCCGGACTGAAGCAGTGCCAGAAGCTGCCCGAGCTGATCTTCACGCCGGCCACCAAGGCTGAGCTGGGCGAACACGACGAGAATATCAGCTTCGAGCGGGCCGCCGAGGTCATCGGTGTCGAGCACGCCACGTACGTGCGCGACCGCAGCATCGAGATCTTTAGCAAGGCCAGCGCGTATGCCGAGAGCAAGGGCCTGATCCTGGCCGACACGAAGTTCGAGTGGGGCCTGACCGGCGGCAAGATCATCCTGATCGATGAGGTGCTCACGCCCGATTCGTCGCGCTTCTGGCCCGCCGACAAATACGAGACCGGCCGCGACCAGGAGAGCTTCGACAAGCAGTTCGTCCGCAACTACCTGGAGAGCATCAAGTTCAACAAGTCCGGCCCCGGTGTCACGCTCCCGCCGGACATCGTCGCCAAGACCAGCGCCAAGTACATCGACGCCTACAAACGCCTCACGGGCAAACCCTTTACCTGGTAGCCTGGATCAAACATATCCTCAGGTCGTCTGGTTCTGAACTGCGAGACGTGGTTGTCCGGCTGCCTTCAGGACCGCCCGAACGGACCGGTCTGCACCGTTCTGAGCGGGCCCCCTCTCCGGGCAGAATGTTGCGGCCGGAGCCGATTTTTTGTGTAATTGGCATACCGGCCACTTGTCTCTATAGTGAAATCGGATGGCGGAGTTTTGTTTGGATCAACGCAGCGACACAGATTTGGTCATGGCGGCCCGGCGGGGGCAGCGGGCGGCGTACGCCGTGCTCGTGAGGAAGTATTACGGCCAGGTCTTCCTGGTCTGCCTTGGGGTACTGGGCAATAGTCACGATGCCGAAGACATGGCACAGGATGCGATGATCAAAGGGCTTGAGAAAATACAGCAGCTTCGAGACACCGGCCAGTTTGGCCACTGGATCGTCAAGGTCGCCAGGAACTTGAGCATCAACTTCGTTCGCAAGAGAGCCGCGGCCGAGCGTGCAGCAGATCGGAAATACCATGTGCCGGCGGAAGAGAGAACTGCCACCGACGATTTACAGCAAGCCGTCGCCCAGCTTCGGTGGGACCTGCGGCTGCCGCTGGTGATGTATTACTTCGACGGCCGTAGCGTCAAGAGCGTCGCCGAAGCGCTCGACGTATCGACTTCCGGGGTCTATCTGAAACTCCGGACCGCTGTGAAGGAGTTGCACGAGATCTTAACCGCGCAAGGAGAAACACCATGAACCACGCGTGCCGAAATAGGCAGGAACAGATCGCCGACCATGTGCTCGGCGCCCTGAACGAGGAGCAGACCAAAACCCTGAAAGACCACCTCGATGGATGCGCCGGTTGCCGGCAATATCTAGAGGCGTTGGAGAGCCAGGGCGAGGCACTTGTCACCTACGGTGAACAGGTCGAGGCCGGCATGGCCGCACGCTGCGACAAGGTGATAGAAGCCTTGAGTGACGTGGCGCCTGTGCAAGCACGCTCGCCCCGGATCGTCCCGCTGTTGGGCGGCTTCGCCCGGACGGCTGTCGCGGCCGTGCTGATCCTGGGCGCGGGCATGGCCATCGGTCGAGTCACCGCCCCGCGTCCCGTGGATGTGGAGCAGCTTCGCGCTGATTTGCAGTCTTCCGTCGTGGCCGCTCTGAAGCCAACGGTTCAGGAGAGCATGCTGGCCGAGGGGGATCGACGTTTGGAATCGGCGCTGGCGGCGAACAACGTGCAGTTCAAGGCGGAGATTGCCGAGCACATGCGCCAGGATTTGCGCGTCTTCGCAGCCGATCTCATGTCGGGTACGCAGACGTTGGTGGACCGACGGTTCGCCGACGTCGTGCAGCTCATTGAAGCGGCCCGCCTAACCGACCGCCGACAGGTCGCCAAGGCCCTGGACCAGATCAAGACGCAAACCGGCAAGGGATTCCTGAGGCTGGCCACCCTGACGGAAGAGACACCGACGACGCTTCAGAATTGATCGTGGCGGCAAGCTACCTACTTGGATGAGAACAGATTGTATGATTGTCATTTCGACCGCAGTGAGCATGGCGAACGGAGTGGAGAAATCTGCCCGCGAATGGGAGGCGCGTTTGATTCTCGACCAGATTTCTCGACGGCGCTCCGCTCCGCTCGAAATGACAAATGGTGGGGGGCTGAGGGATAATGAAAGCACTGAAAGCCTGTGAAGGGGTAAAGTCATGACACGCACCAACCGAGTAATTGCCGTCTCAACCATCTGTGGCCTGCTTGTCCTGGGCCTTGTCGGGCACGGACAAGCCGCCGAACGCGCGGCCGCTCCGGGTGAGAAGAAGACCTTCGTCATCTCCGGGATGGTGGGCGTGCCCGGCGTGGCGCTCCAGGGCCTGCCCGGAAATCCTGTCACCGATGAGAATGGTGTCTACAGCGCGGAAGTGGAGTCCGGCTGGTCCGGAACCGTCACGCCGGTCAAGGAAGGCTACACGTTCGCGCCACCTGCGAAAGTATACATCGCCATCGAGAGAGATTTCCCAAACGAAAACTATCAAACCATTCTGCTCACCTTTACGATCTCCGGCAATGTCGGTATGTCCGGTGTTGCCCTGCAAGGTCTACCCGGACGGGTTGTCAGTGATGAGAATGGCTCCTACGCAGTGCAAGTGCCATACCACTGGTCCGGCACGGTCATGCCAGCCAAGGAGGGCTTCACCTTCTCCCCGCCGGCGAGAGTGTATCGCGAACTCGTCGGTGACATAGTGGACCAGGACTACCGAGCCGAGGTGCTCACTTATACAGTCTCAGGCGATGTCGGTCTGGGCGGCGTGAGCATGGCGGGTCTGCCCGGCAATCCCATAGCGGATGCGAAGGGTTACTACCACGCCATGGTCCCCTATGGCTGGTCCGGCACCGTCATGCCGGCTAAGGAAGGCTATACCTTCACTCCACCGGCGAAAACGTATCAACAACTCGTGGAAAACATGACAGAACAGAACTACAGAGCCGAGGTGCTCACTTTTACAATCTCAGGCAATGTCGACGTAGAGGGCGTCACCATGACGGGCCTGCCCGACGACCCCATAACGGATGCGATGGGTAACTACCGCGCCAAGGTCTCCTATGGTTGGGCCGGTGTCGTCGTGCCTGAGAAGGCCGGCTATGTCTTCGATCCTCCCGACCGCCTGTATGAGTCTGTCCGGGAGAGTGTGGCCAACGAGGATCACGCCGCCAGAGTTATCACCTACACGATCTCAGGCACCGTGGGTTGGCCCGGCGTGGTGATGCGAGGATTGCCGAACGATCCCGTGAGCGATGCCGGGGGCCGTTATGCGGTGGAGGTCCCGTACGGCTGGTCGGGGACGGTCACTCCCACACGGGAAGGCTGCACGTTCCAGCCGCGTTTCCGTCAGTACGGTTCGGTCAAGGCCGATCAGAACAACGAGGACTATGTCATGGTCAGTATCCAGGCCCCCGGTTCGCAGCGCCTTGGGGGCGCCGCCGCCGATATCCTGGTGATACCCACGCGGCAAGTGGACGCCACGGAATTCGCTGAGACGAGGGAAGACATGGGTGTCATGCTGCAAATCCTGCGTGAGAAGCTCAGCGAGCCGAGGACGATCCTCGGCGTCCTCTACGATTTCGGTGATTTCTTCGGGGCCGGCGGTCGCCAGGTCGAAGCCCTCCACCTGCAGGGGTACGGGGCCTTGTTCGTAATGGAGGTGAGTTTTCCGTTGTCGCCGGCTTTGGAGGCGGGTTCTGCGGATGGGAACGAGCCGCCGCAGGCGGTCGATCCGGTCTGGCAGAGGGCCAGACAGCGGTTGTACGCACCGCCCGGCGGGGCGTACGGCCGAACCGGAACGCCTGCCCAGACGGACCCGGCGAGTTTCGAGCAGTTCAAGGAGGACATGGTCAAGACGCTCAAGCACGCTGCCAACATTCGCCACCTGGAGTCTGATGAATCAGTGATCCTGACCATCGTCGGGCAAAATGAGGACCCTGCCGGCGCATTTGGTGGAATGTCCGCCCGCAATCCGTATGGTGGCGGAGGACCATACGGTGGCGGGTTTGTGGGAGGGGGCGCCTACAGTTCCGGCGGTGGTTTCTCCAGCTCCGGCGGAGCGAATGTGTACTCGGATTCGAGTTCCTACAGCAGCGGCTCCGGCCGGATGGCCACATCGCGGCGTGGCGGGCGACGGCCTGATGCGGTCCCCACGGCAAGCACCGTCCTGACCATTGCGGCCACGAAGGCAGACATCGATGCCTTTGCCAAAGGTGATCTTGACTTCGATGAGTTCAGCACAAGAGTCAAAACATTCAGCTACTGATTCATTTTCAGAGGGAGGCCGATCATGAAACGCATGATGTCCTATTGTCTGGCAACGGGCATGGCACTTCTTGTCCTGACAGCGACGCGAGCGCTTTCGCAGGATCCCACGCCGCCCGGTCCAGGGGATGAATGGCAGCAGGAAGATTGGACAACCAGCACGCCCCCCAGACGGAACAGGCCGATGCGATTTGGCGGCGGCATGCGCGGGCAAGGCCCTGTGTTCGGCCCGGTCGAGTTCCACCAGCAGATGCAGGACATGCAGAGCAGGATCTTCGGCATGCAAAACCGTGTCCAGGACATGCAGCGCCTGGCCGAGGAGAGCAAGAACAACGCCATCAGGCAGAGCCTCGGCGTCAACGATCAGCAGTGGGCCCGGATCAAGCCAAGATTGGACCGCATCGAGCGGTTCAAGACGGAGGCGAATGCCTCACTCGACCCCGGCTCTCTCGGTGGCGGATCGAGCTTCGTGACCGGCGGCGGATGGGCCGGTGGCTTCAGCACCTTCGGGGGTTCGGGGCAACCCGGGCAGAGCTGGAACCGATACGAAACCTTTGGCCCAGGCAGTTCACGCACGACGCGAAGCGGCGCGGGCGCGCTGACCCAAGCCGAAACCCTCTGTGAAGAGCTGCACAATCTGCTCCAGGCGCCGGGTGCGCCGCCGACGCAGATTTCCCAGAAGGTCGCCGCCTTGCGCCAGGCCAAGCAGCGGGCGCAGAGGCAACTGGACCGCGAGCGCACCCACCTCCGCGGCCTCGTCAACCCCCAGCAGGAAGCGGCTCTGATCGTGATGGGCTATCTGGATTAGCCCAGGTCTCGATCCAGCAGTCGTACGTAATCCGGCATCGCTCACTGGGAGAAACTGACGCAGAAGATGGTCGAATTGCGGCGAAATCAAGAGTCCAAAGCTCAAAGTGAATTGAGAAAAACTGTAACGCCGAGGCAGAAAGGTAGACTTATGGTTATGGGATACCTGGATTAAGCAGCCTCCGTGTGAGGATGTCATCACGGGCATCAACGGGACAAGACGGTCGCTGGGTACTGTGCGAGCATTTTTGGACAAGAGCGAGGTCACTACTTTAGGAGGCAAAGTCATGCGATGCGGAACTGCCAACAAATTGCTTGTGGTCATCCTTTGTGTATGTACGGCGACGGCGGCACCGTCGGCTGAGCGGATCATCTACGTCGATGCTGCGGCCGTCGGCGCCAACGATGGTTCGTCATGGGAAGATGCCTGCGTCTTCCTGCAGGATGCCTTGACGGCGGCATCCGGGACCGCCACGCCCGTCGAGATCCAGGTGGCCCAGGGGATCTACAGGCCCGACCAAGGCGCCGACCCGGCGCCGGCCGAGGCGGCCACGTTTCAGTTGCTCAATGGGGTCGCGCTGCGGGGAGGCTATGCAGGCCTGACGGGCGCCGACCCCGATGCGCGCGACGTCGAACGGTACGCGAGCGTTCTGAGCGGGCCCATTGATCCCGACCCCGATGCGAGGCGCCGCGGACGGCGCGTTGATCGCTACGTGGCCATGGGCAGCGGCACGGACGGCACCGCCGTCCTCGATGGCTTCGCCATCATGGGCGGCAACATCGATGGGATGTTCATCGAAGCGGGCAGCCCGGCCTTGACGAACTGCACGTTCGCGGACAGCTACCGGTACGGCCTTGAGATGCGCGAGGGCAGCAGCCCTTCTGTCACTGGCTGCAAATTCGTCCACAATGGCGGTGCCGGTATCTATGCCAAGGACTGCAATTTCGCGGTGGCCGATTGCCTGTTTGAGCGAAACGGGCAGGAGTACGTTTCTTCAGGTGGGATTGCCTGCACACCGGGCGATCTTGTTGTGACGGATTGTACGTTCAGAGAGAATGAGGGTGGCGCTGTCAGGGGCGTGGGGACCTTCGACCTGTTTCGCTGCTCCTTCATTGGCAACATTGGAGGCCCTGGCGGTGCTGTTCATTGCTCCGGGAATGTGACGGCGCGCCAGTGCTGCTTCAGGTCGAACACAGGGAGTTTCGATGCCTCGGGCACGGCGGAGTTGGTCGACTGCGAATTCACAGCTAATTCCTCCCGCGGCAGCACCGTATATGCGAATGGCGAGGTCCTGACGGCGACGCGCTGCTCGTTTATTGGCAATTCCGGTGGCGGGTCCGGCGGCGGCGCCATCGACAGTCGATCGGAAATCACGCGACTGTCAAACTGCATCTTCATGGGCAACACGGGGAGCGGCCTTGCGGCAGGTGCCGTCCGCGCTTCTGGAGCCGTCATGCAGGTGTCGAACTGCACGTTTGCCGGCAATCGCGGCCTGCCGAACGCGCTCGACTTCGGCTCACCGCCTCTGCCTCGGGATTCATGGCCCCAAGCGGAGTTGACGCAGTGCATCATCCAGGACGGTCCCGACCCGTTTACGGCATCACCCATGTTCTCTCCGCAGGTCGCGGTGAATTACAGCAACGTTCAGGGCGGCTACCCGGGCGAAGGCAATATCGACATTGATCCCTGCTTCGTGGTGCCGGGCTATTGGGACACCAGCGGCACGCCGGACGACCAGGCGGACGATGTCTGGGTTCCGGGCGACTACCATCTCAAGTCGCAGGCAGGCCATTGGGATGGGGACACGGAGACCTGGATTCTCGACGACGTGACCAGCCCCTGCATTGATGCGGGCGATCCCAATGGTTTTCTCGGTTCCGAGCCCTTCCCGAACGGTGGATTCGTCAATATGGGCGCCTACGGCGGCACCCGGGAGGCCAGCCGGTCGTACTTCGGCGAACCGGTCTGTGAGAACCAGCTTGCCGGCGACATCAACGGGGACTGCAAGGTTGACTTGGCGGACATGGACATTCTGCTTTCGCACTGGCTGGCGGAAGGGATTGAGCGGGTCAATATGCCTCCGAGTGTGACTCTAACCAGCCCTGCTGACGGCGCCGACCTGACCTATCCGGAGCCGATCATTCTGCGCGTCGAAGCCTCGGACCTCGACGGCAGTATCCTCTACGTGCATTATTCGGCTGAGCTTGTTCACGACGAGGAGACGTCTCAATCCTACTCATACTTCGGTGAGTACTCTTTAGACCCGACCAACGGCTGGGAGAGCCAGTTCGACTGGTCCAAGATCAAATTCGACGGGATATGCACCATCACGGCCGAGGTGGTGGACAACGAAGGCGCCACTACCATTTCGTCCCCGGTAACGATTGCGTTGCATCCGGCCGAGTAGACGGCTGGGTCGCAGGGAGCTGGGCGGCGGCGCTGCCATAGAGGCAATGTGAGCATTGAAGGAACCGAACAGTCGGCGTGGACTGTGCCATACATTCATTGAGACGCGATTCTTTTAGGAGGAAGAGCCATGCGGAGCGGAACAGCCAACACATTGTTCACCGTTGTCCTATTCTTGTCCACGGCGATGGCCGTGCAGGCCCAGCCGGACGACGCCGTCCCCTGGGTTCCGGCGGTTTGGTGACCGGTGTGAGTACTGTCAGCGGCAGTTGCAGTGCATGTGGCGAAGCGGCGCTCATTCGCTACACCTTCGCCGTAGCGGCGTACGAGCGGGAAGTCCAGTTCATCCTGGAGGACATTCCTGTGCCGAGCTTCTAGGTACCGTGCGGGTCGAGATGGCCCTCCGCCGCCAAGAATACTTGGGCCCTCGCGACCTGCGCCTGGCTCTCAGGGGTGCCCGGCAATGCCCTCCGGCGCCCCGGAGAGCCTTTTTGCTGCCGGCAGGTTGCGGACCCGCACCCGGTTCGCATCGCCTAATCCCAGTAGAGTGCGACGACGAAAGAAATCAAGACCATGCCGCCGAAGAGAACCGCGTAGAGAAAGTGTTCCATCGTCAGGGAGAGGCTCAATCCGGCGGCTGTCACGACGAGGACGACGCCCGACGGTGTCCCTGCCGCGCCCGCGAGCGTGGCGGTGAGGCCCACATGGAGGGAGGCGGCGCTGACGGTGCCCGCGGCCGTCGCGGCCTTGCCCTACGAGCAACGCGAAGTCGTCATGCTGCGTCTGCACGCGGACATGAAGTTCAGAGAAATAGCGAAGCATCAAAACGTATCGGTTAAGACCGCCTTGAGTCGCTACCAATACGGACTCGATAAGCTTCGCGCCACGTTAGATGGTGAAGTTCGAGATGGACCCTAACGATCGCATAGAAGAGCTGTTGAAAGCGTTACGTCATCAACCCGGTCCCGACGCCCATGACCGCATTCTGGGCAAAGCGTACGAGGCCATGGACCAAGGCGCCAAACTGCGCCTGGATACTGTCCGGCCCGACATGTGGAGGATCATCATGACGAGCAAGCTGGCCAAATTAGCCGCTGCAGCGGTAGTGGTCTTGACCTCCTTATTCCTATGGAGAGTAATGGAGGGAACCAGTAATGCCTTCACCCTCTTGGATGTCCCACGTCTTATGGGGCGGGCAAAGATGATCCACGTGAGGACGCGGCACTCCAGTGGGGGTCTGGAACTGCGGTCCGAGTACTGGTCTGACCTGGAGAACGGCCGGTTGTATCGCTATTCGGAAAGCCTTGGATCGGAGCCAAGCCCCGAAGGACTGCGAGCGGTGAAAAGTGTCCGCGAAACCGTGTCTGACGGGCAGTTCGTCATGACCGTAGATCACAGAAAGAAGACCGTGGAATTCGAGAGG
>CAYNQP010000092.1:0-10149 GCA_964399325.1 uncultured Pirellulales bacterium | reverse complement strand
TCGAGGCGAAGAACATTCTGCCCATCAAGGCCGATACAACCGTGTTCAACCACGCTGCCACCATTGACCTTAAGCAGGTGTACGGCGAAGCGGGCAATGTCCCGGTCACCATTGTTGTCCTACCCAATGGAGATAAGGACCGGTTGCGCGGGATCTTCGACAAGCGGGAACTCGTCGAAATCCTGCAGAGGCTGCCGGAGAAATAGATGGTGAACAAGAAGACCGGCCGGCGACCCGCCAAGGCCAAGATCAGATCCACTGCAAAGAAGACCTGCCGTTTCGACAAAGCGGCCGCGGCAGAGAGAGTCGAGAAGATATGGCCGATGCTGAGGAAGGCGTATCCCGACGCCACCATCGCCCTGAAGTTCACCAATCCCCTGGAGTTGCTGGTCGCGACGATTCTCTCGGCCCAATGCACGGATGTGCGGGTCAACATTGTCACCGCGGACCTCTTCAAGAAATACCGGTCCGTCTCCGATTGGGCCCAAGCCGACCAAGAGCAGATTGAAGAGGACATCAGGACCACGGGCTTCTTCCACAACAAGGTACAGAACATCAAGGGCGCCTGCACCAAGCTGGTTGCCGAGCACAACAGCCAAGTCCCTCGGACCATGGAGGAGCTGACTGCCCTTCCCGGCGTGGGGCGAAAGACCGCCAATGTCGTGCTGGGCAACGCTTTCGACACGCCCGGAATCGTCTGTGACACCCACGTCATCCGGCTGGCCCGTCGGCTGGAGCTGTCCGATAACATAGACCCGGTAAAGCTGGAGTTCGATCTGGCCGACATAGTCCCCAAGAAACGCTGGACACTGTTCAGCCATCTGCTGGTTTTCCACGGCCGCACGATCTGCAAGGCACGGAAATCCGATTGCTCCAGATGTCCGATAGCAGAGTACTGTCCGGCAGCGAACAGGCCCGATAAGTGGTAGCGGGGCCAAGTCTCTTGACACGGAGAACGACCGATATGATTGACACCCCCGACAAGCCTGTGCAAGACTTGTGGCGCATGTTCCGAATCATGGCAGAGTTCACCGAAGGATTCGAAGAGCTGGCCTCGGTCGGCCCGGCTGTGTCGATCTTCGGCTCGGCCCGTACCCATCCCAACCACCGCTACTATAAGCTGGCCGTGCGAACTGCCTGCGAGGTAACGAAAGCCGGCTTCGCCGTCATCACCGGGGGCGGCAGCGGCATCATGGAGGCGGCCAACAAGGGCACCGCCAAAGCCGGGGGCACCAGCATTGGCCTGAACATCGAACTGCCGATGGAACAAGCCCCCAATGACTACCAGAATCTCTCGCTGCATTTTCGGTATTTCTTTGTCCGCAAGGTCATGTTCCTCAAGTATGCCCATGGCTTCATCGTCTTCCCCGGAGGCTATGGAACCATGGATGAGCTCTTCGAGTCGCTCGTCCTGATCCAGACGCTCAAACAAGTCCAGTTTCCCATCGTCCTCATGGGCAGCGAATTCTGGAAAGGCCTGATCAACTGGATCAAGAAGACGATGCTCGGCGAGTACGGGTACATCTCGCCCGAAGACCTTGATGTTTTCACCATTCAGGATGACCCTCAGGCCGCCGTCAAAATCATCACGGACTTCCGCGACAAGCAGGGCAAGATCGGCTTGACCATGCCCCCCGGCATGAAGAAGGGAGACGGTCAAAGGACAAAGATAGACACAGGCGAATTCACGCCTTGAGCCCCCGCCGTATTTGCCTCCTGCGCTGCCCGAATCAGGCCCCTCTTGCCCCCCTTCGACAGCGACGATTCTACCGATACCCGCCCGCCAGCCCCCTCCATCGGCCCAAGTGATCCGACGGGCAAGGCCATCTCGCAGGGCTCCGTTCCCCCCGCTTCGGCCCAGGGGAAATCTCCGGGTCCGCGGGCCACAGGCCAAGTCAAAAAATGTGATTCTCGGCAGGTTCGGGCGAATTAAGGGTTGGACAACCTTGGAGACGGTGTGATAGACTGATCCCCGTAACGAGAACGTCAAGTTGGACCTATTTGGACGGAGCGTAATATGATACCAGACATGAAGAAGCTCGAAGCATGGTTCGTCACCGGAAGCCAGCATCTGTATGGTCCTGAGACGCTCAGGCAAGTGGATAAGGACTCCAAAGAAATCGCTCAGGCCCTCTCGCAGTCGAAGCATGTGCCCGTCAAAGTGGTCTTCAAGCCCGTCCTGACGACGCCCGAGGCCATTTACGATCTCTGCACGAAGGCCAACACCACCGCCAATTGCGTCGGCCTGATCACCTGGATGCACACGTTCTCGCCGGCCAAGATGTGGATCGCCGGCCTCAAGGCCCTCAGCAAACCGTTCGTCCATCTGCACACGCAGTTCAACCGTGACATCCCGTGGGCCGAGATCGACATGGACTTCATGAACCTCAACCAGAGCGCCCACGGCGGCCGCGAGTTCGGGTTCATCTGCACGCGGATGCGGCGCAATCGCAAGGTCATCGTCGGGCACTGGCAAGATCCTCAGGTCCAGGCCGAGCTCGGCGTATGGGCCCGCGCCGCCGGTGCCTGGCACGACGCGCAGGGCGCCAAGCTCGTGCGTTTCGGTGACAACATGCGTGAGGTCGCGGTGACCGAGGGTGACAAGGTCGAGGCCCAGAGGCAGCTTGGCTACTCCGTCTACGGCTACGGCGTTGGCGACCTCGTCGCCCGCGTCAACAAGGTCACCGAAAAGCAAATCGACAAGCTCACGGCTGAGTACACGGCGACGTACAAGGTGACCAAGCAGATCAGCAAAGACGACAAGACACGCGACGCTCTGCGGGAGGCAGCTCGCATCGAACTCGGCATGCGCGGGTTTCTCAAGGCAGGCAACTTCAAGGCTTTCACCACCAACTTCGAGGACCTCCACGGTCTCAAGCAACTGCCCGGCCTGGCGGTCCAGCGCTTGATGGCTGACGGGTACGGCTTCGGCGCCGAAGGCGACTGGAAGACGGCCGCCCTGGTCCGCGCCATGAAGGTCATGGCCGCAGGCCTTCCGGGCGGCACCAGCTTCATGGAAGACTACACCTACCATCTGGACCCGGCGGGCCCGAAGGTATTGGGCGCCCACATGCTGGAAGTCTGTGCGTCCATCGCCAGCGCCAAACCCTCGCTGGAAGTGCATCCGCTCGGTATCGGCGGTAAAGGTGATCCGTGCCGGCTGGTCTTCAACGTCCCGACCGGCCCTGGCCTCAACGCTTCGCTGATCGACCTGGGCAATCGCCTTCGCATGATCGTCAATGAAGTTGATGTCGTCAAGCCGGACGCCGCCCTGCCCAAGCTGCCGGTCGCGCGGGTCGTCTGGGTTCCGAAACCCAGCCTCAAAATCGGTGCCGCCGCTTGGATCCTCGCCGGCGGGGCGCATCACACGGGCTTCAGCATGGCTCTGACTTCCGAGCACATGCAGGACTTCACCGAGATGGCCGGCATCGAGCACGTCCAGATCGACGCCGAGACCAAGATCAACGAGTTCAAAAAGGAACTCCGCTGGAATGAGATCTACTACATGCTCGCCAAGGGCCTGTAGGCATCCAGACTGATCGGGAACACGGAAACTTCTCCAGGGTGGGCCGAGGGGACCCACCCTGTTTCTTTGCGCCCCCACCCCCAGCCCAGCGGCCTCGACCCTGCAAATTGGCTTTGTTTCACACCCCAGCGCCCCGGCTGCCGCCCACCTAACGGATGACAATTGGCTTTGTTCTTCACTCAGACCCTCGTTTTCAGCCAAGGAATGCACAAATTGGCTTTGTTTGGCGCACCGGCCCCCGCGCTCGTAGTGACGCCGTAAGGCGTTATCTCTATATTCCCCTTCGGCAGGCTCTGGCGGGCACACTACAAACGAGCCCGCCCCACAAATTGGGTTTGTTTTTCCGTCCGACCTGCGTTTTCGCGTCAAAAACGATGCAGATTGGCTTTGTTTTCCATATTGGGCCACGGAAATTGCCCTTGTTTCGCATATCGGCCCCGCCAAGATTGGCTTTGTTTCACACACTGGCCGCCGCAAATTGGGTTTGTTTGTACCACGGCTCCCCGTGTCGAAGGCGTCCCGCCTTCGGTGTCGCGGGCATCCTGCCCGCGAAAGAAATGGAATACTGGAATGATGGAGTGTTGGGCACCGAGATTCGCCGGCCATGAGAACCCCCTTCTAATTTGCCATTGACATTCAGGCATATAGTTCGATATATATCATACAGAAGGCAGGCCAAGCGTCAAGGGCATTCTCAAATTGTGCGCTCGCCGAGACCGGCCCAACCGTCAATCGCCAATCATCAATAATCAATCCGAAGGCTTGCCTCTCCGACCGCCCAACCCTATAATACGCCTATGGATTCGTGGACTATCGGGCACCGTGAAGCAGAAAGGCACCGGAGCCCCAAGAGGCTGCAGTAGAGCTTACGAGAAGGCGGTATCTCTCATTGGCATAGGTAATGGACAGGAAGCATATTATCAGCGAAATCCGACGCACCGCCAAGGCCAACGGAGGCGTGGCTCTGGGTTGGCGCCGATTTGAGAAAGAAACCGGAATCAGGTACTACGACTGGTATGGCCAGTTCTGGACGCGATGGAGCGATGCCGTTCGCGAAGCCGGGCTCAGGCCAAATCGCATGTCGGCGGCGTATGATGATGAGTTTCTTCTTGAAAGGCTGATCCTGTTGACGCGCAGTCTTGGCCATGTCCCCACTCAGGGTGACCACCTGCTTGCAGCAAGGAATGACGCCACGTTCCCTTCCGAGAAAGTGTTCCGGCGTTTTGGGACGAAACCTCAGCGTGCAACCCGTGTCATTGCGTTCTGCGAAGTCAACGCAGGAAACGACGATGTGGCCAACCTATGGAGGCAAGTCGCCTCCACGGAGCAGCAACGAGAGGCTGAAGAGACCGACTCCATGGATTCTGGCGTTGGCTATGTGTACCTCCTTAAGCACGGGGCGCGGCGGGAATATAAGATCGGTCGGACGAACAACCCATTGCGGCGAGAAGGTGAAGTCCGGCTTCAGCTTCCGGAGAAACTGAAGCCGGTGCATTACATCGAGACGGATGATCCTGCCGGCGTCGAGAATTACTGGCACACGCGGCTTGCCGGTAAACGCAAGGAGGGTGAATGGTTCGCGCTCACCGCTGAGGATGTTCGCGCCTTCAAGAGGTGGAAACGTATCTACTGAGCGAGGCAGTTCTACAGGATGAGCAGATTCTGCCCATGCGGTTTCTATTCGTGTGCAGGAGGGTTGCCGCCTAGTCCTCCTGCAAGCGGGTGACGGTTCCTGTGAATTTGTCGCTGCCACTGATCCGGAGGGGCAAGCCCCACCCTGCGAGTCTTTGAGGTCCGCTTCTGCACTGTTCGGGAGAGCCGCTGTCCCAGCGATCTGGAACAAGGCAGGCATCGTCAGCGGGGCGGTCGCGCCCGCGCCGGGTCGGTGATGCGGAGGGCGTCGAACCAGAACTGGATGCCGACGAAATCGTGGTGCTCGGATACGATCCCGAAACGATCGACGGCCGTACCCATGCGCCAGGGATGGTCCCGCGGATCCCTGGTCTTCGTGAAAGCAGAGGCCCTCACTAAAGAATCCGCAGGTTCATCCTTTGCCTGTTTCGGGATATGTCTAATCTTCTTTCCAGGGACACTTTCTCTAAAGAAATACCCTAATCCAGCCGATGCACAGATATTCATGCGTAAGGAACGCAGCCTAAGTCTTTGCCAATCATGAAGAAATGCCGTCCATTTAACAAGGAGTAGATTCGATCATGAAGACTGCATTTACTGGCATTCTTGTCTGTATGTCCCTTCTCCTGCCGCAAGCATTGGCGAGCTCCACAAATGAACCGCCATCGACCTCCGATAATCCAGGCGGTATTAGCTCTGGTGAGGACCAAAGTACTGAAGCCATGTTCGACATGAGCATTGAAGAGCTTATGAATGTCAAGATTATGACCGTATCTCGTGTTGAGGAAGATCTGGATGACGCCCCCGGGGCGGTCTATGTTATCACACGGGACATGATAAGAGAGCGGGGTTACAGCAGCCTGAAAGAGGCTTTGCAGGTTGTTCCCGGCTTCTCTGTCTTCCACAGAGATCTGGACTTTGTGGGGGCCGTACGAGGTTTGGCGGCCAATGACAATGAGAAGTTCACCCTGCTGATCAATGGCGTTGAGATGAACCAGATGAACGAGCCCGATTTCCTGAACGGTCCTATTAACCTTGATAATGTGGACCGGATCGAGGTCGTGGTGGGACCTTCGTCCATATTCATGCCGGCCAACACCCTCGTTGCCACCGTGAATGTCATTACCAGAGAAATGGACGGCCTTGAGGCGGTTCTTGCCGGGGGCAATAACCTCTCTAGTATGAGCCTGATGGGCGGCAAGACGTGGAGCGACAGGAGACAGGTGACCGTTTCAGGGACGCTGGAAGAAAGAAGAGGCTTTGATGCCTGGGATGTCAACAGGTCCGTTGCTCCCATGACCGCGTTCGCCGGAACGGATACAACCGGCAAGTCAACCGTGCCCAATCATTTCATTGTAGCCAGCGGTCGGCTCGACGACTGGTCCGTGCAGCTTGTATCGTACCAGTCACGATTCGTGGAATTGCGCCTAGGTGGGGCCACACTTGCAAGCTTGGATACGGACTACCTGGATGCCATGCATGGTGGGACCCTCAAGCATGAACATGCTGTTTCCGACACCCTTTCCACGATATCCACGTTTACGGCCGTGCAGAAGAGGAGCGTAAGGTCAAAACCCACCCATCCCTGGCAACACCTCGAACAAGTGGACTACAATGGTGAGTTTGGACTGCGATATCAAGGCATTCGCAACCATCTGATCCAGACGGGCGTGCAGGGCATCTATGAAGACAACGGGGATTGCTTCTTTGATGATGATGGAAATACGAAGCAGATCTTCTTTGACAAGAACACGTGGGGCGTGGGCGTCTACGTTGACGACACCTACCAATTCAATGATAAGTGGAGCTTCGTGGGTGGCGTGCGCGCCGACCGCAATACCATTCTGGGGGAAGACAGCGATTGGTATTGGGGAGGACGTGCGGCGGCGATCTTCAGGGCCAATGACAAGTGGACCACCAAATGGATCTACAATCAATCGGTTCGCATGCCGTCGCCTTTGGCGGCGTTGAATGATATTTGGGGGAACGATGTCCCCAGCGCTCCTTCATGGGGCAGTGGCTCACCCAATGCGGAGAAGCCTGAGGAACTGAGGACCGTTGAGTGGACAAATATATTCTATCACGATAGAGGCCGACTGTCGGCAACGGTCTATTATCAGGAATTGGATCACTTCATTACCTGGGGAGCCCCCCACACCAATGTCGGAGACTACAGCGGCTACGGTGTCGAACTGGACATTCAGCACAAATGTACGGATACGCTTCTTCTTTGGGGCAACGGCACCTATATCAACTCGGAATTCAATACGTATGACTCCTATGATGCGGTGGCCCAGGCGGGTGATGCCCATCGAGCCATTGACGATGAGAATCGCTTGATTGGCGCCCCCTCCACGACGATCAACTGTGGTTTTGACTGGGACATCTTGAGTAATGTTGTCTTCACCTCGGCGCTTCGCTATTTTACGGATCAGCCGGTCGAAATGACCAACGATGGCGGCGCCACCACCATGTTCTCCCACATCAACAATGTCTTCTACCTGGATGCCACGTTGCTGTTCAAGGATGTCCTTCGGAAGGGATGGGACATTCAGATTGCCGGCAAGAACATCCTTGGCAATGACACGTATGTGGCAGGCCCCTGGCTGACCGGCGAATACCGCCCGCGCGGCGCCACGCTTGAGATCCGGGGCTATCTGCGATTCTAACCCGGCTGAGTAAGTAACCACGCTCAGAAGACGTGACATTGTTGGCGCCAAGACGTAGGCGTACCCCAGAGCAGACACGCTCATCCCCTCTTCCGGCAGCACCGACCCCTGGCGGCAGATGGTCCTGCTGACCATGGCGGCAGCCATACTCCTGTCGTCCAATCCGCAGGCGACCTAGGCCAACACGCCGCAGTACGATCCGGCGTTCTACTATTACCATCCGGATAACCTGGGCTCGGCCCAACTCATGACCGACCGCGACGGCGACGTCGTCCAGCACTATGGCTATTCCCCCTTCGGCAAGGACAACGGGCCCGATCCCACGCCGGCCTTCAGCGTCTCCAGCCGCTACACCGGCCAGACCCTCGACGAGGACACCGGCCTGTACTACTACGGCGCCCGCTATTACGACCCCGAGTTGGCCCGCTTCATCCAGGCCGACTCCCTTGTGCCCGGGCTCGGCAGCCAGGCGCTCAACCGGTACACCTACTGCTTCAACAATCCGCTGATCTTGACCGACCCTTCTGGTAACAACCCGACCACTATCGAAAGTGCGTCCTACGACTTGTATGTCGGGTCGGCCTACACGGCTGCACCCATGTCCAGCGGCCTGTCTCCAACAGTGTCCTTGGACACGAACACATTGGTGTCTGCATTCACCGCCTACTCCGGCAGCTACGGAACCTACGGTTCTTACTACTCCAGCGGCTACGGAACCTACGGTTCTTACCACTCCAGTGGCTACGGAACCTACGCTTCGACGGCGGGACACGGATATGGCGGCTACAATCCCGGTGGTAGGTATGGAGGACTTCTCCAACGCCAGCAGAGCATTTTGAATACCCCGCCCGGAATCCTCAACGCTGAAGATATGGAGAACTTGCTGCCTACGGGATATGACTTCCGAAAGGCGGGGTTCATGGACGCGGGAGAGAGCAGCTTCACTGCGAGTGTCTTGGCTGCAGCCCCTTCTATTCCGCTCGTGGGTTCCGCATACATGCTTGATGAGGCGATCCTGGGGGTCCACGCAGACACACTGACACTGATGGGGGGCGGAGAACGCATCGCGTACGCAACATCTGGGATCATGAGGGCCGGCTTTGAGGGCTACAGCGCCCTCAAAGCATTCACACCAGCCCACCGAGCGTTTGGAGGAATGAGAGTCTGGCGCGCATGGGGCGGCAAGTCACAGTACGGTGGCACCTACTACACAAACATCAATCCTGCCACCATGTCGAAGGGAGCGTATTTTGATGCCGCAAATCTGTCTGGCACGGGAAATACCATGGGATGGATCAATTCGGGGACGATAACCGACCTAAGGGGTGTTACAATGGGGCCTGTCGGCGGCGGTTCGATCATGGAAGTAGTCATACCAAACCCGGCGACCCAGGTGAGAATAGGCGCTCTGTCCCAGTGGTGACGAATCAGACTATGTGAGATCTATCGAGATGGACAAGTCAGAAAGCGACGCTCTTCGGATTGGTCAGAATGACATCAAGTTCCTATGTGAGCAGGACGGCCCTGTAGAGCAACGATTGAAGGACGCCTTGCGTGACATATTCTTCAGTGATAGGACGGTTCGCCGGGCCTACCTGATCAGAATCGTGGACAAGCGCATTGGTCAGGAAGGCGCAGCATTGTGCTTGTCTATCAAGGGGAAACCGTCGCAAGCGTTGCTCCAGAAGGTCTTCGATTCTTTTGGACGTCTCTTCTCGATCGATGCTTTCCTGGACATCATTGAACTGAACGGTCAGGTCGAGAAACTGGTGACCAGTGTCGCCAGGCCCTTCTACAGACGGAAGGGAAGAATTGCCCGTATGTTCAATGCGCCGTGTTGGTATCTTGTATTCAATGAAGGACTCTACTTTGACCACCCGTTTCTCTGCACGCCGCTGCAGAGAACAACATTTGGATCAAGAGATGATTGCCTCCTCGTTCGTCTTAGTCCTTCTGTCCGCTATACCGATTCAGACGAGTGTGAGTGCTGCACTGAACACGTCGTCCTTAACGCACGATTCGAGGGCAAGTCGGTTGTCAGGAATTGTGAATGGCCCCTGATCGTAAAAGCGATGTTGCTGCAGCAGTTCTCTGATCCTGGGACTGGACGACTGGAATACAACGAGGTAGGCGTTGGTTCCTTTGGTTTCTTATACAAGTCGCGAAGAGCAGCAGAGAAGGAGGCAAGACACACATGGAATATGTACACAAAGCCTTTTTGGATTAAACAGGATGACTAAAGAGGAAATCGAGGGAAATCGAGGGAAATCTATGAGCAAGCCGTTGTCAAGACGGTCGCGGGATTTTTTCGCGGGAATTCCA
>CAYNQP010000091.1:0-10249 GCA_964399325.1 uncultured Pirellulales bacterium | reverse complement strand
TTCGGCGACAACGACAAGCTCAGCGCCCTGGTCGCCAGTAAGATCGACGCGGACCTGCTGATCATGCTGACCGATATCGACGCGTTGTACGACAAGGACCCTCAGAAGCATGCGGACGCCCAGCCGATCTCCACCGTCTTCGAGATCACCGACGAGATCGTCCGCAGTGCCGGCGGCTCGGGCTCGCGGCACGCCACCGGCGGGATGCGGACCAAGATCGAGGCGGCCCGGATCGCGGCGCAGGCGGGCTGCCGCATGGTGCTGGCCAACGGCCGGGCCAAGGACGTCATCGCGCGCATCATGGCGGGTGACGAGGTCGGCACGATCTTCATGCCGAAACGCAAGCTGAGCAATCGCGCCCGGTTCATTCTCAACAGCCAGCCGGCCGGAACGATCCGCATTGACGACGGCGCGCTGCGGGCGCTGCGCAATCACAAGAGCCTGCTGCCTTCCGGCGTCGTGTCGGTCGAAGGCGACTTCAAGGCTGGCGACATCGTTATGCTCAACAGCGCCGCCAAGGCCATGGCCAGCCTCGACGCAGGCCAACTCCAGCTCCTGGCGGGCAAGCACAGCACCGAGATCAAGAAGCTCCTCGGCCCCGCCCACCGCGACGTCGTCGCCATCCCGGAGGACATCGTTTTCATTGATTATTGATAAATGATTATTGGCGGAGAGGAAGATGCCGCAGCGGACAGAGGACGGCACAACAGCGGGTGACGGCCAGTCACCGGTCGCGAAAGACAGCAGCAAAAGGAGGCAGCATTCATCACGTCTGGGTGATATCATCGTGGTGGCGTGTTTCATCGTCGCCGCCTTTGGCCTATCATTCTATCTACGTCATGCCGAGTACAACAGAGGACTGACAAATACCTTCGGCCCGGGCTTCATGGGGGATATGGTGTTCGTTCTTCCCTTGGCGTTGCTGGCTGTTGTCTTCTTCGCTTATGGCATCGTTAGACTCATCGGGAGTTTCTGCACGCACAAGGACACCGCATTGAACTTGCTGATCGCCCTTCTGCCACCGATCAGCCTGGTCGCCTCTCTGATGCTCTGCACGCCGACCATGCCGATCTTCATGAAAGGGTTCGAGCAGTGGACCGCGAAGAACGTGGACATCGACACCATACAACAGTGGTTGGCGTCCGAGGGAGCCGCGCACGCCGGCCAGCGCTACTCCCGGGATTCTCTCGAAACGCTCCCGCCATGCCTCGTGAAGCCCAAGCCGAGATACATCACATTCAGCGACCCGCAACAAGGGGATGACTTGACCGTCGAGCTCGGCTGGGGAACACGAAACACGCGTCGAGGCGTGATCGTGGGCCCGCCGTCCATGAGGATGCCCGGGACCAACGTCACCGAGCGACACAGTAACAGTTGGGAATACAGGCGCACCGTCCGACCCGGCGTCTGCGTTGTTAGCCGGTGGTGACTTTGATGCGCGGCGCGGCCCGACATGCCTGGCGTCTGAGAATCCCACATCGGGCATGACCATCGGCAAGCCCTCCAGCCTTACGCCTGCCACACGATCAGGCCACTGCCCTTCTGTCATGTTGAGCGGAGCAACGCGGAGTCGAAACATCTGGCCGGGGATGATGCGCGCCTTTCATTCGCAGGGGAAATTCCTCGACTGCGCTCGGAATGACAATGTCGTGTCATGGCGTGCAGACAGCACACATAGTCTATGTAGAGAGTGCCGCCGGTGCGGCCGAGCAGCGGGTGATTATCGATAATCGTCGCGCCGTTGAGCTTCATCGTCACATACCGGTTCGCATGAGTCAGACGTATATCTCTTTGCGACGGAACGTGAAGACGGACGCACTGAACATGACGGAAGAGACGCCGAGCAGGATGGCCATGTCCACCCATTGTATCGCCTGCCGCTGGAAGATTTTGCTGGCGTCATAGTATTGGAAGAGCGAGAAATATTTCAGGGTCGGATATTGCTCCAGCAACAGCGCAATCACATTGAAGATATATAGTGTAAAGAAAATAGCAATGGTCGCACCGATGGCCCGCCGCTGTTCGTTGAACACGCACGACAAGAACAATCCGATACTGCCCACGGTCGCGATGCACATCGTGCCACTTGCGAAGGCGTAGACCATCAGGCGTTTGTCGATGCTCTCGCCCATCTCCCACTCGCCCAGGCAGATGCCCGCAAAAGAGGCGGCCGACAGGAAGGCCAGCAGCGTGACGAAACCGGCAAATTTGCTCACGATAAATTGCGTTCGCGTCACCGGCGTGGAAAACAGAATCTCCAGCGTCTTCTTTTCCGTTTCTTCGGCCACCAGCGCCCCGGCGAACAGACACGAGAACACCCCCATGATGAGCAGCCAGGTGGTATTGAAATACTCAACGGTCATGAATCCTTCCAGCGTGGTGATGTTGATGATATCCTGACCGATGAAGGCCTTCATATACGCCGGTATGGCGTCGAAGTACTCGTGCATCACCTGGATTTTGGTGATCGACGGGAATATCGCGACCAAGACGAAGGCGCACCCCAACAGGAACAGTGCAAACAGCAGTGTCGTGACACACTCGCTTCTCAAGTAGCGCAGATAGATTCTCATGAGGAGTAATACTCCAGGAAGATGTCCTCGAGGCGTGCGTCCTGGCAGGAGATATTGTCGATAGGATACGCGGATATGGCCCGCAGAACGCCGTTGATATTCGCATCGATCCACAAGCGGACGGTATGGCTGTTCCTCTCGATCTTGCGTACGCCTTCCAGCTTGAAAAGCGATTCGTCCGGCTCCTGCTTGAACGTGACCTCGATGGTCTTGAGCCGGACCTTTTTCAGATCGGCGATCTCGTGCAGGGCCACCAGCTTGCCCTCTCTCAATATCGCCACGCGGTCGCATATCCGCTCCACCTCCGAGAGGACATGAGAAGAGAAGAAGACGGTCTTGCCGCGCTCTTTCATCTCCAGGATCAACTCATAGAACCGCTGCTGGATCAGCGGATCGAGGCCGCTGGTGGGCTCGTCCAGGATCAGCAACTCCGGATCGTGCATGAACGCCTGGACCAGCGCCAGTTTCTGCTTGGTGCCGTGCGAGAAGGACTTGATCCGGCGGGACACGTCCAAACCGAGCAACTCTACGAGCCTGTCTTGCAGGGGCGGCTTTCCATCGCCGCGCAGTGATCCCAGGAATTGCAGATAGTCAACGGCTTTCATCTTCTCGTACATGCCATATTCGGCCGGCAGGTAGCCAAGGCGAGACTTTATCCGGGGCGCGGAGGCGTGTGCATCCAGGCCGAACAGCCGCGCCCGGCCGGAGCTGGCCCGGATGAAATCAAGCAGGATGCGTATGGTGGTGGTCTTGCCTGAGCCGTTGGGGCCCAAAAAACCGAAGACTTCCCCCTCCTTGACGGACAGATTGACGTCTTCAATACCGCGCGACTTGCCGTAAAACTTAGTCAATTGTTCCGTCTGGATAAGCATGGTTTTGCGCACCGAGTCTGAAAAAGCATTTCCGCCATCTAACGCTACGACACATTATACATGGACGCCCCGCACACGAAAGAACATCGGACCAAGGACTTCGCAAAAGACGATCGGCGACAGGGTCACTTCTCCTGTCTGAGACACCACGCGAATTCACGTGGTAAGAGCGTCTGACCACCCTAGCGCCGGCAGCGCCATCGAGTTGATCCGGCCGCTCGCAGGGCCTCGTCCGGTATTATCCTACTTGACAACCCAGCAGGCGTGGTGATAATTGCGCCACAGGAACAGCGCAAACCGGGTCGTCCGCGGCAGGTAAGATTTGTGGCCGACTGGCCTGGATCGTGCGAACGGGGGATGGGGTGCGGCCGTACTATGTCATCAGAGCTGCGAGGGGTCCGTAGTATATCGAGACAGCCTCGCGGAACCGTTTGAGACGATAACTGTAGTAGGGATGGATATTTGCATCAGGCAGTAAGGAGGCCCAACGATGGGTCAGAGAAAGAACAACAGGAAGAATAGCACTGCAACAGTCGACAACGACGTTCGTCATACCAAGGCAGAGGTGACGCCGTTGCGCCCCGCCAGCACGTCGTCACCGTCGTCACCGTCGGCGACAGTCGCATTGAAGCCGAATCCCGCGCGGGTTACAGGGCCGACGCAAGAGCAAATCGCCCAGAGAGCGCATGAAATCTGGCTCAAGAACGGATGCAAGCATGGCCAGGACAGGCAGAACTGGCTGGAAGCCGAGACCCAACTGAAGAGGGAGTCGGGCGCCAAGTAGATCCAGGGCCAGTGCCGGCAGTGAGCGGACGGACCCGAGCGAATCCGCATAGACCGGGCGTTTCACCTATGCTATGGGAAGTTGAGGGCGGCGTATTCGCCGTGCAGCTTCCTGGCAGCCGTGTTGTGGGTCTGCGCTGCCTCAATCTCGTCATCGAAATAGCCCAGATTGCGTTGCTTTCCATCCTTCTTGATGTACGCCACCCATTTCCTGCGCCGACGATCCCACGCGACACCCTTGAATTGCGACGTCGCGCCTTCGGCGGCGCGCGAATTGGCATTGTTCTGCTGGATCGTGCAATTACGCAGATTGCCTTGGCGGTTGTCCAGGCCATCGTGGTTGACATGGTCGCAGACCAGGTGTTCCGGGGTCTTCATAATCAGCCGGTGCATATAGACCCTCGTTGACTTGCCGCCCACGGTAACGTTCCGCACGGCGTAGATACTGCGGGGGCTGTTCTTGCAGCACCATCGAAACTGCGAGAGCCAGAGGTAGTCCTCCGGATCGACCTTCGCGAATCGACCCTGGGTCAGCGGGATCTTGCAGTAGTCGCCGAAAGAGTCGGTGTGGACCGGCAGACCGGCAGGCGGCTGAGCCGCCGCCTCAAATCGGAGCTGGATTCGGATGTCAACCGTAACCGTCACAGGCAACTCTCGTCCAATCACCAATTGTCGCCGCCCCCCTAGAAGGAGGGTGTTGCGTGTTTTGAACGAAAAAACCCGATCCAACGGTCGTCGAAACACGGCTAAGTCGTTACCAGAAATGGAAATAAAAAATCTTGGATGTCACCCGGATTGGGTTTTAAAGTGTTGCCTGTTTTGAACGATTCTGAGGCGCGGGCCCGACGATTTTGGGCCTTGACAGGGGGTCGTAGATCATCAATAATCACGGCTCGCTCGAAACGCCGGAGTGGCGGAATTGGCAGACGCGCGGGATTCAAAATCCCGTCCTGGCAACAGGGTGAGGGTCCGAGTCCCTCCTCCGGCAGTCCCGACCGCAAAGCTGCTGACCGTTCCATTGGAACAGTCAAGATGGGGCGGGAACAGTCCACACGGCCGTCATTGCCCTGGTTTCCACGATGTCGCACGGGGAACGGACCTCGTCGTTTGGTCTTGGGCCCTGATAGGAATTCACCGTGCGGTGTCAAGGTAGGTGAGAGACGTCCGGCCGAACGAATGCACGAACGCCGGCGGGATCAGTTCATAACGAGCGTCTCAATCGGTGAGATGCCGGCCCGCAACCTCTGTGTCGAGAGGGTGAAGAAGAACGTGCTTCCCTGGCCGAGAATCGACTCGACCCAGATCTTCCCGTCGTAGAGTTCGACGATCCGCTTGGCGATAGCCAAGCCGACCCCGGTCGCTTCGACCTCATCGCGCGGAGCGAGCGTCTGGAACATCTTGAAGATCTTCTCAAAGTACTTCCGTTCGATCCCCGGGCCGTTGTCGCTGACGCTGAACTTCCACAATTGCCCCTCTTCGACGCCATGCACCCTGATGACTCCCTCCGGTTTGTCCATGTACTTGACGGCGTTGTCGAGAAGGCCCCGAAAGATCTGCACCATGTGAATCCGATCGACGACAACGGTTGGCAGTTCGGCGTCGAGAACGATCAGAGTGCTCGGCGGCGGGGCGATATCGGCAACTACATCGTTCACAAGCGTGTTCAGGTCTGTCTCCTCCCTCGGTCGCGTGATCGACCAGACGCCGGCGTACTCCAGAATGCGATCGACGTGACTGGTCAGCCGTCGGGCCCGCTTGACCAGCAAATCCAGGTAGTCCTGGCCTTGCTCATCCAAGTTGTCCCCGTAATCGGTCAGTATCCAATCGGCCAGAGTCCCCATGGACCGCACCGGACCCTTCAGGTCATGGGCCGCCACGTTGAGGAAATCCTGAAGGTCCCGGTTGGCCACGCTCAGTCTGTGCACGGCCGACTCGAGGTCCCGGTTGAGCCAGTCCAAGGCTTCCTCGGTTCTGACACGCTCAGCAACCTCCTGCGCCAGTTGCTGATTGGTCGTTTGCAGTTCAAGCGTCCGCTTGGAAACAAGATCCTCAAGATTCTCTTGGTGTGCCTGCAATTGCTGTTCGGTCTCTCTTCGCCTTTCGATCTCAGCCTTGAGAGCGGCATAGACCGACGTCAGCCGGCCCTCGATGCGACGGATGAACCAGTGGAACCCTACCAGGAGTATGGCTGCCGTCATCGCACCGACGGCGACCAACACGCCGCACAGCGAGAGAACAGATGCCTTATGGTCTTTGATGTTGTTCACCACAATGATAGCCCCGACACGTCGTCGTGACGCATCCAGCAATGGGCAACTCCCCCCGCGATACGGCGTGCCGTTGGCGGTCCACCGGAACAGACGCTCTTCCCAACCGTCGCCCCAAGGACGCGCACGGGCGATGAGACCAACGGGGGCCTGCCCAAAAGTATGATTGATCATCACCACGTGCGGGGAAAGGTCCCACTCGGGCTTGCGTCCCAGCATCCTCATGCCCTCTTCCCAACTGGACCGATCCAGAAAGGACTTGTCGATAACGACGATCAACTCGACGCCCAAAGCATTCTTCAACGCAGGAACAATGTGGTCAAACTGCTCGCCCAGTTCGATGTACCCAGCCAGCTTGCCGTCGATCCACCACGGATGGACAAGTCGCACGGTGAACGTTCCCATGGGCCGAAGCTCAATCCCCCACGCCGGACGGGCGCTGCGAACCGCGCCCTCAAGCGTAGCGCGGTCAATGGTGTCGCCATGGCGATCCGGGTTGTGTACACGCAAGAAGCAGACGTGGTCCAGACCGTGAAAGTAGAAGTGCGTGATCCCGTACTCGGATCGCAATTCGTCGAGAATCGGTTCTGCGTCGCGCTGGAGTGCGGACCGATCGGCCGCCAGCCAATGACGCTGCAACTGTTCGTTCTTCGCCACGAAAGCCGCAAAGCCCTGCAGACGCCGCGAATCCTCTTTGATGCGCTCGCGCAGAAGGAGGTTGACCTCGCTGATCTGGGCCCATACTTGATCGTCAATGTTCCGCGTCTGCAAGGAATAGGTTCCCGCGATGGAGACGACCAGCAGGGTGACGATGGCCAGCACCAGCGGTTTGAGAATCGGCAGCTTGACGTTCTCGTTGTCCGTCCGCGTCATGTTGGATGCCTTCTCCTTGCCAGTGGCTCTTTATCGTCCCAGCGGCCTACCCAGAGCACACCCACCTTTCACGGAAGACATGCCGGCGGTGTTATCGGTAGAATCGAGGCCGAAGTTTCTTCCCCAGGTTCGCATTCATCGGCCGACAGATCGCAGGCGGATCAGGCCGCGAAATATCGGTCGAAGATGGGCGCCCGGCTTGATTATAGGACACGCCGAATGAACGTCCGTCCGTGACCGGGAGGCCGGCAGCCTTGCGGGATGCCGTCGTTGCCGTTACCATGGGACCGACGTGTGCCGGCAATGCCAAGCGAACCGTATCCAGGAAAGGACCGAACATGCAATGTCACGAAGTCGATTATGAAATCATAGGCGATGATATGCAGATCGTTGAGGTCGAGCTGGACCCGGGCGAGACCGTCGTCGCGGAGGCCGGGGCGATGAACTACATGGACGATGGGATCAGCTTCCAGGCCATGATGGGCGACGGCTCGAATCCCAGCGAAGGCATCATGGGCAAGCTCCTGGGCGCTGGCAAGCGCGTGCTCACGGGCGAATCGATCTTCATGACGCATTTCACTAATACCGGCTCAGGCAAGAAGCGTGCCGCATTCGCCGCCCCCTACCCGGGCAAGATCCTGCCCATCGATATGGCGAAGAACGGCGGCACTCTGCTGTGCCAGAAAGACGCCTTCCTCTGCGCCGCCAAGGGCACGCGATTAAGCATTGCCTTGAGCCGACGCCTCGGCGCCGGATTCTTCGGTGGCGAAGGGTTCATCCTCCAGAAGATCGAAGGCGACGGCCTGGCCTTCGTCCATGTGGGTGGCACCGTAGTGACCAAGGAACTCCGGGACGAGACGCTCCACATCGACACCGGCTGCATCGCGGCCTTCACCGCCGGCATCGATTACTCCATCGAGCGCGCCGGCGGTCTCAAGAGTATGTTCTTCGGCGGCGAAGGGCTCTTCCTCGCCACGCTCAGGGGAACCGGTACGGTCTACTTGCAGAGCCTGCCCTTCTCGCGGATGTGCGACCGCATCCTGGCCCACGCCCCCCGGGCCGGCGGCTCGCGCAAAGGTGAAGGTTCGATCCTGGGCGGCCTGGGCAGCCTCATCGGCGGCGACTGAGCAACCATCGAGTCCTTGTGGCTTCCCTCCGGCTGGTATCCTGACACCGGCGTGCAGAGGATATGGGTGGGCTCGCCGCCCGCGTGTGGGTCTGGTTTGCCTCTCAGGGATCCTGGCGTATACTCTGTATGGAGGCGATGCTGCGAAGGAACGTATGCGCGGAGCATTCAGTCGCCTTGTTGGGTACATTCTCCACAGAGACTGTATGTTTCCTGGCGGGACAACAGACAGCGCGAATGTCAACACATATTCAGGAAGCGAGAGAAGATGAATCCCGAGCAGAGAGAGTTTCTCATTGCGGAGTTCCTGACGGCCGCCGTGTCCGCAACCGTGCAGCGCGGCAATCCGCTAGTCTACAGACCTGGCGTGGGGGACCGCGGGAGAAGAGAGTTCAGAAGAGCCCTTCGGAAGCAATTGTCAGAATTGGCGCAGCAATACAACCACCCCATCGACCAAGCAACTCACATCAGAAACATAGAGACCCTTGCGGCGGATCTGAACAGAAACTTCGGAGAGATACTCGATGGCGACGGACATGGATTCCTCATCGGCCGTGCTCAAAAAGCACTCAATTTGTTCCTGAAGTACCTGTGGTGCCTGGGCGAGATAGCGTGTCCGCCGCACTGCCCATTTGACTCCAACGTGATCAACCATCTCCCTGGCTGGCGCGGGCATCGCTGGACAGCGGTGTGTAACATAGACGAATACAATGCCCTCGTTGTCGCCGCGCGCACAGCAGCCAATGGGCTGTCCCCTGCAAAATGGGAGCTTCGATTCTTCAACGAATTCCAGCAGGGCAATCGGTGAATGGCGCGTGGAGTGACTATTGTCATTCCGAGCGAAGTCGAGGAATCTGGCTGCGAATAAAAGGTATACTCCGGCCTCGGCCAGATGTTTCGACTTCGCTTCGCTGCGCTCAACATGACACGAACGCACTGGCGAAGATGTGTGCAGTCCGGGGAAACGTCTTCTTCCCGGCACGGAAGACACGGATCAGGCCCAGAAGAACCCCACATGACGCACGGGCGCGCTACTCTTTCCAGAACCGGGTGACGATGCCGTCGGTGATCTCGAAGCAGTAGACGGTGCGTTCTTCGCGCTTGTCGTGGGAGTCGAAGAAGGGCTCCAGCTCGAAGTGACTGTCCACCTTCTTGGTGTACTCGTACCTGAGGATCTCGCTGCCGTCGCCAGTGGTGATTTCGCTGGTCGGCTCGCCGAGCGTGCCCAGCACCCACTCTTTGCTGGTCTGGCCCGTCTTAACCCTGCGAAGGGTGCCGGACCCGACCGCCGGGCCTTTCGACCCATAGCTCACATCCGACCGACTCGAAATGCAGCCGCTCGTGATGAGACCCATCAGGACACACAGAACGACGATCCTTAATGATAGTGCAATCTCTCGCGCGCTCATGGGTACCTTTCCTGAATTAGTCACACTCGATTCTCCGCGTGTATCAAGAACGATATGCCGCATGTTGAATCATGGCAAGCTCCGGGCCGCCGCCGGTTCTAATGCAGCTCTTCCCGGAGAGTGTTACAGAACGTGTCTCTCGCCTCAGCTTCGATCCACGGGATATGACCTCAATGCTCCAGCAGGATGTCTGCACGTGTGGCTGCCTCATGCGCCCCATAGCCCTCCTGTCACATCTTCTGCGCCGCCAGCAGGAAAACCGGATACTCGCGCATGTCCGCCGCGCCCTCAGGCTGCCGCCGGAGCGTGTGGACCGTACGAACACTCTTGACGGCAAAGCCAGCGG
>CAYNQP010000090.1:0-10279 GCA_964399325.1 uncultured Pirellulales bacterium | reverse complement strand
CCGGGCCGACGCGGCTATCCCGGCTATCTCTACACCGACCTGGCGACGGTCTACGAACGGGCCGGCCGCATCAAGGGCAACAAGGGCTCCATCACCATGGTCCCGGTGCTGACGATGCCCGAAGACGACAAGACCCACCCGGTCCCCGACCTGACCGGCTACATCACCGAAGGCCAGGTCATTCTCTCGCGTTCGCTCCAGCGGCAGGGCGTCTCGCCGCCGGTGGACGTGCTGCCGAGCCTCTCGCGTCTGAAGGACAAGGGTATCGGCAAGGAGAAGACGCGCGAAGACCACGCCGATCTGTACAATCAGCTCTATGCGGGCTACGCACGCGGCAAGGAAATGCAGGAATTGGCCACGATCATGGGTGAGGCGGCCCTGTCCGACGAGGACCGCAAGTACATGGAGTTCGCTAACCAGTTCGAGGCGCGCTACATCTCCCAGGACTACTATGAGAACCGGACGGTCCAGCAGACGCTCGATCTGGGCTGGGAACTGCTGAGCATGTTCGAGAACGCCGAACTCAAACGCATCGACGTCAAGCTCATCGAGAAGTACATGCCGCAGTTCCGCAAGCAGGAGGCCGCCCCGGCCGAGCCGGCCACCGAGCCCGTCGCGGCAAAGCCGGCCGCAGACAAGCCCAAGGCGGGCGACAAGACTGCCCCGGCCGATGACAGCGACAAGAAGGAATCGAAATGAGCAACGTCGCTCGTCGCTCGTCTCTCGTGACGAATGGAGCATGAGTGATTGCTGTGAAGGTGACTGACTACAAGCAACTGAAGGTCTGGGAAAAGGGGATCGACATCGTTGACAAGGTGTATACGCTAACGGACAAGTTCCCACGGGAAGAATTGTACGGCTTGACCGCCCAGATGCGCAGGGCCGCTGTCTCGGTGCCATCGAATGTCGCCGAGGGCTTCGCTCGGGGTCACGCCAAGGAGTACCGCCAGTTCCTCCGCATCTCGCTGGGCTCATGCGCGGAGCTGGACACCCAGTCGATCATCGCGAACCGCCGACGATATATGACGGACCAGGATTTGAACGTTCTGGCAGAAGATTTGGACCACGAAGCTCGCATGCTCTCGAACCTGATCAACCGCGTCGGTTCAAATGCGAGCGACGAGCGACGAGATACGAGCGACGACTTATGTTAGCCAACGTTAGCGCCACCCGAATGGAACTGTTGCGGCTACGCAAGCGGGTCTCGCTGGCCAGCCGGGGGCATCGCTTGCTCAGTGAGAAGCGCGACGAGATCTCGCGCCAGTTGATCCGCATCGCGCGAGACATCCAACCCCTGCGCCGGAAGGTGGAAGAGATGCTATCGCAGACGTTCCGCCGGTTCATGCTGGCCCGCGCCTCGATGGAGCCCGAGCACGTCAAGGCCGCCTTGGCGGTCCCCACCAAGCGGTTCAGCATGGCGATGGAATTCGCCTCAGTGATGAACGTCAAGGTCCCGCACCTGCTCAAGAATATCGAGGGCGACATCATCTGCTACGGCTACGGCACCACCTCAGGCGAAATGGACGTGGCGCTACTGTCGCTGGAACGCGCGTTCGACCTCTTGATCGAACTGGCCCAGAAGGAAAAGCAGGCCCGCCTGCTCGCGGTCGAATTGCAGATGACCCGTCGCCGGGTCAATGTCCTGGAGCACGTGGTCATCCCGGAAATCCACGAAACCATCCGCTACATCCACGACAAACTCTCCGAAGCCGAACGAGATAACACCAGCCGCTTAATGAAGATCACCGACATTATTCGGAAATAGCGGCCCCGCCGCCATTTCCGCGTCGCTCGTGGTTCGTATCTCGTCGCTCGTTCGCGAGCGAAGCTCGCGCGGACGCGTTGGAGCGTGGAAGCGTTGGTGTTCGTTCGTGGTGGCGTCATAAGACGCTGTTCTCGATGACTCGCGGTGCCAGTGGCCCCTGGAGGGGGGCATTGTTGTCTTGTCCTTGGAAGTGCTGGAAAAGCCGAAAGGGCTGTGGTATGCTCAGTCGTATGCAGACGGAAGTTCGCAAGCAGAATGGAGCGTACTACACACCCGAAGGGGTGGTAGCTTCGCTCGTTCGCTGGGCGGTCCGACGCCCGACAGATCGAATGCTTGATCCATCGTGTGGGGATGGGCGGTTTCTTGCGCTGCACCCGAACAGCACAGGGGTCGAACAAGATCCTGCTGCGCTCCCAAAGGCGATGGCCGGAGCACCGTGGGCGACCATCCATGAAGGTGATTTCTTCGCATGGGCGGAGGGGACCAAGGAACGCTTTGACTGTGCGGCGGGTAACCCACCGTTCATCCGCTATCAGCGGTGGACTGGAGAGGTGCGTCACCGAGCTTTGGCTCTGAGTTCGCGGCATGGAGCGGTCTTTTCTTCTCTATCGTCTTCTTGGGCACCGTTCCTGGTCGCAGCAAGCTCTGTCCTCAAGAAGGGCGGGCGCATGGCTTTTGTTGTTCCTGCAGAGATCGGGCATGCGACCTATGCTGTTCCGCTGCTGGAGTATCTCGCTGGCAATTTCTCGGCGGTTCAGATTATTGCGGTTCAAGACAAGATGTTTGCAGGTCTGTCGGAGGATTGTTGGCTGCTCTATGCTGATGGATTCGGTGGGCACACCAACCACATCCGTCTCACGCAGCGGCAGAGTTTTTGTTATGACCCGTGCGTTCCTCACGACTTCGAACGCATATCACTTGCAGAGTGGCAGCTTTGGAGGTCGCGGCTACGTCCTTTTCTTCTGCCTGGGGCCATTCGATCATTCTATCATGAACTCGCGGGTGGTCCGACAACGGTACGCCTGGGCGACGTGGCGCGCGTGGGGATCGGCTATGTGACTGGTGCGAACTCGTTCTTTCACCTTCGTCCCTCCCAGGCAGCACATGCCGGGGTTCCGCCGCAGTTTCTCCATCCGTCCGTCCGAAATGGCGCCGCGTTTCCACGTGCGGCAGTGACGCATGCTACCGTCCGAGCTTGGCTCAACCAAGACAAGCCCGTTCTTTTTCTCCGAATCAACGCGGGACAGACGTTGCCTCGACCTGTTCTACGTTACCTTGAGACTCCAGAAGCAAAGCAGGCGAGACAGGCATACAAATGCCGGATGCGCGATCCCTGGTACGTGGTTCCGGACGTCCAGGTTCCCAATGCCTTCTTGTCGTACATGAGCGGTGAGGAAGTTGCGCTAGTTGCGAATCCCGCCAAATGCGTGGGTACGAACTCAGTTCACACTGTCAGGCTGAACGACGGCGTATCTGTCGAGGCTCTTCGGCGTGGTTGGGCCACATCTCTTGCCCGATTGAGCTGTGAGGTTGAAGGACATCCTCTGGGGGGGGGACTCCTGAAGTTGGAGCCTCGGGAAGCGGCGAATCTCATATTGCCGAACGTGCGGAAGGCGGAGATCCGTCCGCTGAGATTGCTTGATGAAGGTACTGAAGTAATGAGGCGATGGCGTCATTATGGCCAAAAAACCTGAAGTGTGCCGATGGATCGGCCTGCGTGAAGCTTTGAGTGAGTTTGCCCTTGCGACATACGGTACTACCAGTCAGCGACACATCAAACCCTTACACTGGTATGTGGCCTGTCGCTTGTGCTTGGAGGGTGGATTCGATCCGGATGAAATCACACCAAGGCCTCCTTTTGTAGTCGAAGAGTCACGAAGTGGTTCACGCACGATCCGCTTTGTTCCCGAATCGGGGGGCGCTGGGGAGCAGACAATAATCGGCGGACTCAAGACCAAGCAGGTTGATGTCGTCGTTACCAAGCGAGACATCGGACCGGTCATGGCGGTTTCCATGAAAGGAACGCTCAAGGCATTCCGAAACCTGACAAATCGTCTCGAGGAAGCTGGTGGCGATTGCACGAACTTGCACATGACCTACCCATCTCTTGTGTACGCCTACTGGGCCGTCATGCGAGTGAATCGTCCTGGCCTCGTTCCTCCAAATGCGCCGGGCCCGCTTCAGTCGGCAGATGGTGCCATGGAGACGAACGATATCTCCGTGCTAAGTGACGACAAACCTCACCCGGCTGTTCATCGCTACCATATGGCTCTTTCCGGCCTGACAAATCGTGTGGGTCTGCGCAACGACGTGTCCAAATATGAAGCTATTGCGCTGACCCTTGTGAATACGGATGAGGAGTCACTGGGGACTGTCTTCGAGAGCTTCCCACCGCCTGGCGATCCGCTCAATATCGCAAATCTGATGCCAACTCTCTACAGGCAATACGATCAGCGGTTTGTGTATCAAGCGCCAGACATGAAGAGACTGACATTCCGACGAGGATGGACAGCAGATTCGCCCGCCCTCAAGGATTGGTGCCATGCCGAGTATGAACCCCGCCTTGTAGCCCCGGAAGATGATATCTGAGTAACACGGCGTTCCGTGATCTGTACTCCCGAACCCTCCCTCTTGCGGGACCTGTACCGCGTTCGATCTGCCAAAGCCGACCTGGAGCACGCCACGGCTTGGCTCGCGTACCGCTTGCAGGAGGAGAGACGAGTTGAGCTCCTATAGGCTGTCGCGTCAGAACGGAATATCATCTACATCAGGAGCTTTGACCTGAACCGGTGCGCCAATCGCAGAAGTTATCCGAGCAACAACTCCCGTGGCATTGAATATCTGGCCATTTTCCCTGCAAGCGCGGTGTATCGTGGTCTTCTCCTCAGACGTGAAGTCTTCAACCTCAGCGATCGTCTTGCTGAGGTTTATAGCGCTAGCGTATGAGTTGGCAGCCGCGAATGCAGATACTATCCCCCTGCGCATATGTCGGTTAGTCAGTCGATGGCTGAGCAATGTTGTCGATATCTTGGTCGCAATCTGGGCGGGCCTCTCCAAAGAACCACTCGGTCCTTGCACTTTGCCTATGAAGCCATAGGGATCGCCTCCTAGCCGAACCGGCAATGCAAGGACTCCTCTGCCCAAGGCAAATCCGAGCTCTTGGTCCGTCCACTTGCTTGCGTGGAAATCGGGAGTTAGGAGAGCTGCAAGCGCATGCATCGAGTGGAGCGCCAACTCAATCTCATTCTGCCATTCCCTGCTCGGCTCGATGTCTTCGTGGGCCACAAACGCCGAAATGCCACGAATCTGCAATTCACTCTTGAGTTTGCTAACCGCGATCTTGTGTTCGGAGATATGGCTTAGAAACAAGCGGAATAACCCGTCCTTCCAGATGTGTCTTACTTCGATATCGGGTGGTTTGGGTCCGATGTTCGGGGGTCTTGATGTGACGGGTATGATTGTGACACTGCCTATATCATCGTTGCTTAGATCGCGACAGACCGTCGCTGCCTTTGTACAGATTGCCTCTTCGATTTGCTGCAATTTGGATTCAACGCTCGCGAACAATGACACCGGAATTTCCAGCATCAACGCATATGTGTAAGGGCCCCCGTTCCAATTGTCGTAATCAGTCATTTCGAATCGAGGTCTAGCGATTTCAAGGACTTCCACGATTTCGGGCTCTTTCTGGTGCCTGCAGACATCCACGAGTGTCGCAATAACATCTTCCACGGGCTTTGGGAATTCGGGATCATCCATGTTTCAATTGCTCCTTTCATACCCAATGACTTCTCTTGCCCGAAGCCGCAGTGTCTCGGGTGACGCCCGCCTGCAAACGATATCGTCAGGACCTGTCGACACGGCTCGCGTCGCGTTCCAGGTCACGCTTCTACACCTCACCATTGTGCCCACCAATCGGCCGGACCACAACAGAAATGTCGCCTCTCTTGTCATTCCTGTGAAAGCAGGAATCCAGAAACCTACCGAAAGCGACTGGACCCCTGCCTCCGCAGGGGTGACAGAGTCAATGCTATCGGTCAGGCGGGGCACGAGGCGCCCCAAAAGGGCGGACCAAGGGCAGGATCGGGACCATGTGGGACCCCCGCCCTCGGGGGTGAGTTGGTTGCCGCCTCAGCGAAGCTGAGGCCTCCTTTTCAATTCCCAGCCGGGGGCGGCTGGGCCACATCGAGATACGAGTCACGAGCGACGAGCGACAGCCGCCTGATAGTCCGCATGGACCTCCTGGCGGCGCTGTTCCGGCCATTCTTCGGGGAAGTTGGGGCGGGCGAATTCGCCGAAGCGTTCGATGGCGGCGCGGTCGTAGGCGCGGGCGGCTTCGATCTCGGTGGTGAAGGTGCCGAGGTGGTGACTCTTGCCGTTGGGGCAGATCTTGGCCGAGTAGGTCCGGCGGCGCTTGTCGTAGTAGACGCCCTTGAAGGCGGACCGGCCGCCAGGGCTCTTGGCGATGTTCTGCATGTTCTGCTGGTTGGTGCAGTTGCGCATGTTGGTCCGGCGGTTGTCCAGGCTGTTGCCGTCGATGTGGTCGACCATCATGCCTTCCGGCGGCTGCATGATCTCGCGGTGCATGTAGATCGTTTTGCCGCCTTCCTTGCGGCCGGCGTACATCTTCTTGGGCGCGACGATGTGCCACTTGTACTGACTGAGCCACTCGTAGTCGGCGGCGTCGACGATCGCGAACAGGCCCCGGGTCAGCGGGATCAGTCGGGTATTCTCGTCAGGCGGTTCGGGCGACTCCAGCCGCAGCGGGGGCTCGGGCTTCGGGCGGAAGTTCGGGCAGGTTCCGTGCGGCGGCGTGCCGACCATCTTGCCCTGGGCGTCGGGATGGGATAGGCACGTGAGCAGTCCGGGCCAGCGATTTAGGGCGAGCCGGTACCACCGGCCGGTCGGGCGGATCGCGTTGGCGCAATTTCTGCAACATCGCTCTGTCATGCTCGTCCTCTGTATGAGGCTCCAGTCGTCGGCCCGGCCCGCGCAACGGCGCCGTGGCCCGCATTGTGCGTATGGTAAACGGAATCGTGTAGTTAGTCAAATAGAAAACATTCGACATTGGCGTTTTTCTCGCAACTTCCCGGCCGGCAAGGATTAAGGAAGACAAGGAGATGGGGCGCAGTCGAGCAGTATCTGACCATTTGCCGGAGGTTGTTCTTGTGCACGGCCCAGGTCCTTCACTGCGCTGCGCTCCGTTCAGGATGACAAGCGGGGGGGATGAGGAATGCCCGCGATCCGGCTGGCGCGTTCGCACGGCGTTTGTATGGGTACTGGCAGGCCAGGGAGAGCCGTCTTCCGGCGGTGCCCCTACGCCCGATTCGCTGCCTGGACTTCCCATAATATAGGGCATGTCGGTGCGCCATTCGGTTGGCTCATTTTGCTGCGTGGAGGGGACTGATATCGGGATCGAAAAAAATGTCGTGGCGTCCGAACGTTTCTGCCATGAGCGTCCCAGAAGAAGGGCACGGTTGACGCGCAGATGCACTCGCACGGCGAAAGGCGCCTCGTGAGGCGTCTTTGCCGGCCCGAATCCTTGATTTGGAGGGGCAAATTAGGTATACTCACTATCTATAAGGGTTAGCAGCCAATGGGGGTTGCGTCAGGTCATATCAGGTAGTGGGGCACCTTGGGGGGTGAAACACATGGTAAAGAAGGCAATTCTTGCACTGACAGTGTGCGCGTGGGTGACTGGCTCAGCGTTTGCGAATCCTACCGTTATGGTGAACCGTTTGAGCGGGCAGTATTCCGGCGGCGGGGGCGAGATCACACTGACCCCGAATCAGGAGTTCCAGGACATCACCTTGGAAACCGGACCCTATTCCTCGTTCTGTATCGAGAAGAGCGAACACGTGTTCATGTACGTGACGTACGATGTGACCCTGGCGGTCGAGGCGCTGAACGGCGGGATCAACTACGGCCCGACAGGTCCGCTGGGCGGCGATGCCCTCGATCCTTTCACCGCGTATCTTTACACGGAGTTTCGCAACGGCACCCTCGCCGGGTACGACTACACCGTAGGCTCGGCACGGGCCGCCTCAGCCGGAGCGCTGCAAGACGTGGTCTGGCACCTTGAGGACGAGGCGGGCAAGACCTGGACGGACGGTGACGCCTCGCTGCAAGATCAGTTCTACACGGCCGCTGTGAACTCGGGCTGGACGAACATCGGAGACGTCAGGGTCCTGAACCTCTATCTGAAAGGCCATGTCGGCGACCCTTCCTACAAGGCGCAGGACCAGTTGGTCCTGGCCTCAGTACCGGCCCCGGGAGCCATTCTCATCGGCAGCCTGGGCACGCTTCTCGTCGGTTGGCTGCGGAGACGCAAGATGATGTAGCCGACTGCCCATGTAATCGGAAGACTTTTCAAGGCTGCGACTGTCACTCGCAGCCTTTCTTTTTGGCCGCCCGGGGACTATAGGAACAGCCACCCATTTAGGGACAATATCACACCATGTAGTAAGTGTCTGTGCCCGTTATCCCCCTATTTCGCGATGATCTTCGCGGCCCAGTCGTTGGAAGCTCGGTCTTGGCCGTTGGGGAAATCCGGCACGCGAAGCACCCCGTTGTCATCGGCTCTTATAAGCACGCTCTCTTTCCATTGGCCGATCACTGGATGGTACCATTGAAATGAATAATCCGAGTCCGGAATAAAACTATGAAGCGTGGGAAGCCCGGATTCATTCTCGAAATAGAGGAAAGCCAGTTTCTTATCCGGCGTCCGCATCATATAGGCCCAACCATCCAATCCGTCCTCCGGCGCATCCGGTGCTTTGTTGGGGTGCACATCCTGACGAGCGAGTTCCAGCCTCTGGTAGTCCCCACCCTCGGATAACATGAAGTCTCGCAAGTGCTTTATGTAATGGGCCGATTCATATCTTAGTGCATCCCAGAAATGCGGACGAGCCCCGGCCGGTTCACCAGTCGCCGTCATATCATAAGCCGATGTTCCATGCACATGTCCCGACAGTCCGCCCGAAAGAACAGAGCCGTACATCTGGGCCCGGGCAAAGTAGTTGTCGCGATCGGAATTGGCCGGGGGGCGCTCGCCGCCGGGCTTGTTGATCTCATGATTCCAACCTGTATAGTAGGGCTCGAAGTTGATGGCAGGATAAGGCGGATCCAGCTTGAATATCGTTTCCAGCGCCGCTGCCACCCGATGGTCCCTCGGCTTGTTTCCCACACTGTGCATCGTGAGCCACGGCGCTGCGTCGCCATGACCAAACTGAGTGTAGGTGGAGTCATTGATGAGCACCGTCACCGGCTGGCCGAAGGGCATGGGACCGTATTTCTCCAGATGGTAGGTGAGTGCTTCATTGAACTCGTCGGCCGTGAGGCTGAAGTCAGCCGGAATCCAATCCAGGTGGATCACACTGAAGATGAAATTGTAGGCGCCGTACCGCGAAGCCAGGTATTGTACATACCGCGCAAAGCTCTCTTTGAAGTTGAAATAGGCATCCCAGGAGGGGCCCACATCTCTCCGCACCGTTTCAAGCAACGGCACAAATCCCTGTTCTGACAAGAATTTCATTTTCTTGTCCAGGCTCTGGAAATACGCGGGATTGATGTGATTGAAATCCGCTACTCCTTCATGTTTTTCCGACATCTCGAACGGAAGATGACCATACTCGTCCCGCATGTCCTTAGCGGTAAGAGAACCCCAATAGCTCGAACCGCCCGAGGCATCCTTTCCCATCGCGCCGGCCACATCGTAGCCGAACTTCTCCCAGGCATTCCTCAGGGACACCCCGTTGGCATCTGCATACGTGCTGGGATGATAATCGGCTTCCCAGTTGGGAAAGCTGGCGATCATGCTGACGGAGTTGAATCCCTGTCTCTTCCGATACACGACGGCCTCTTCGAAACCGATTCCAGGTCCGGGTTGGTAGTCATCTGAAGTCGCCGCATTCCTAAATGGAAGTCTCCAGGTGGACCCGGCCAACCAAGTATCACCGACCAGAAAGAAAGGCGACCCGTCCGCGTACTGGAGGGCATGCCCGCCGGGAGTCGGCCGCAAGAATCCACGCCGCGCCGGATTGGCTGCCTTTTCCGCTTCTGTCCATTCGACCGCTGTAAATTGACCGGACTGGCCATTGAGCCCATCATCGGCACCCTGGTTCGAGCCGCTCGTCCAACGCCATGGGCCGGCTTTGGTTGCCACCACCCGCACTTTGAAGATGTTGCCGCCATCCCAAAACCCGTAAACCCGCCGGGAGAATCCTGGTCCTTCCAGTCTTACCCAGCAGGTCACATCAGCATAACAGTTGTCGTATTCGTGTCCTGCGGTCAGCGTGATTTCACGCATTTCCCAAACATGGACCGTAGGAGAGATAGGAGTGTTCCGTGCGGACAATGGCGCTCCGCAGAGGAGAAGCAGAACAACCCACGAAATCAGTTTCTTGTATGTGGTGCCCATTTCCTACCTCCTAAGAGCGGACTGGCCATAACGGGGCCGCCACGTAGGATGGGCAACTCGTTGCCCATGCGGTTTCTTTGTCCTGGCTGTGTGAT
>CAYNQP010000089.1:9958-10350 GCA_964399325.1 uncultured Pirellulales bacterium | reverse complement strand
ATCGAGATCAGGCCCTTGACCGAATCCGCCATATTGCCCCATTACTTACTCAGTATCCGGCTTCTCGTGTCTCCGCGGATTCCTCGGGGTACGAAGTTCATCCTGTATGACAATGGGGATGACGCTGTTGGCGCCTGGAAGAACTGCGTGCTTTTCGTTGCCGGGCAACCGGCACCGCTTGCCTCCCTGCTTGTGGGAATCCTAGGGGCCGAGCCTCTGACGCCGCAGGATGGCATGTCTGGTGGTCTGATTTCAACGAGGAACTCCGAAACAGCCGGATTTGGCTGGAGGTTCCACGGATTCCGCGGTAAGATGAAACCAAAGGGCAGCTTTGCTCCGCTTCCGGCGAATCCGTCTCGGGGGATCCGCGAGACGGTGCCCGACGTGGGCTT
>CAYNQP010000089.1:0-9948 GCA_964399325.1 uncultured Pirellulales bacterium | reverse complement strand
TGCAGCAATAGCTGCCCGCGTGAATAGACCGGGAGTTGCGCGCGTGCATTTTCCGTGGACGGGATTTGCGTCGCGTGTTGAAGAGAGGGAGAGAACGCACGCAGGGGGCGATCCAGGGGCGAGCCGAGTGGGACGATACGACGCTCGGGCAAGCTCTTGCTGTGTGATGTCCCCTCGTGTGGTGTGCGTTGACGGGATGACAAATTCGGCATGAGTGTATGGAACACGAAAAAGTGGCAGCACAGCTCGATATTCGGACGGTAGTCCTTGTCGGACGACAGGACTTCGGTCGTTGCCCGCTCGCCGCGCGCCGGCCCTCCGCATTGTGGTCGATTGTCGGCAAGCCGGCTCTGTCACGGCTGCTCGACCATCTGGCAGCAGAAGGTATCCGCAGCGCGGTGGTCTGTTGCGGCGATGATGTGCTGGCCCCTGTTGAGGCGGCCTGCGACGGTACGACGCTGGACGTGAAGGTGTTGACTGAAGACCTGACCAAAGGTACGGCGGGTTGTCTGCGCGACGCCGTGGCGTCAGATCGGGGTGATCTTCTGATGGTTCTGTCCGGGAGTATGGTCTCTCCGCCGTCAGTCAGTCTCTTGACGGAGGCACACCGGGCCTCCGGTGCTGAGTTGACAATGGTCTTCAACCCCGGCCGGCCGAACGACCTCTCGCACGGGTCGCCAGCCGAGATCTACTTATGCAAGCCCGACGTTTTGCGTCATATTCCCGGTGGTGGCTATTCCGACATCAAAGAGGGATTGATCCCATCGATTCTGAGAGCCGGTGGCACGGTCCGCCCGATGGTCTTGCCCAAGGAGGTAGGGAACTTCCATGACCGCGAGGGATACCTCTGTGCGATGTCCGTCTATCTCAAGAACGGGAAGGGCTTCGATGATGGCCCCACGCTGTATGATCGTTCTGATGGACGCGTTGTGTCAATGATACCCGGCGTTTCTGTCCATCCGACCGCACGGATCTACGGCCCCGTCGCCATTGCCGATGAGGCCCGGTTGTTGGAGGGGGCCGTTGTCGTCGGACCAGCGGTGGTTGGCCGAAGGGCGGTAGTCGGTCGCAATAGCGTCATCGTCAGGAGTGCCGTCTGGGAGTACGCTGAGGTGGGGGGGCAATGTGAGATTCGCGAATCCATTGTAGACCAGGGTGTTGAGGTTCCTGACGGGGCTGTGGTGGTGGAGCAGACCGTTTCCGGGGGCGGCTGGCCGGCGAAAGGCGCCGCGCGGTCAGGGGCGGTCCGGTCGACGAGCACGCGGATAGAGGAGATATCGTCGAGGCGTGCAGCCTATGTCTGTGGGGGCGTTGCTGTTCTTCTGGCGTTCTTGTGGTCCTATTGGCCCACACTGACCGAACTCTGGGGGATCTGGCAGAGGAGTGAGGAGTACTCGGCAGGCCTGCTCGTGCCTTTCCTGGCTGCTTATGTTCTGTGGTCGCGTCGTCGAGAGATTGCTCATCTGGTCGTACGGCCGGCCATTCTGTCAGGGATTGTGGTCTTTCTGCTTGCCCAGACGATGAGACGCTTGGGACTCTATCATATGTATGCCTCCGGCGAGAGGCTATCCATGGTTTTGTCCTTGACAGCGATCGTCGTGCTCCTCTTTGGCTGGCGATTTCTGTGGAAACTTGCCCCCATACTGCTGTTTCTATGTCTGACGTTGCCTTGGCCCAATCGGATCCAAACGAGGATTAGTCTGCCTCTTCAGGACTGGGCAACGAGCTCTGCGGTGTTCTGTCTCGAGTTGGCCGGCTACGACGTTCTGAAGGACGGCAATGTCATCAGAATTGGAGACACCAGTGTGGCCGTGGCCGAGGCATGCAACGGTCTGCGGATGATCACGGCCTTTATTGTCATCAGTGGTTTGGTGGTGCTCTTGGCCCGGCGGGCGTGGTGGGAGAAATTACTCGTTCTGGTTTCGAGCTTGCCGATCGCGTTGTTGTGCAACACGCTGAGACTGACGGTCACCGCCGTCTTCTTCACGATGCTCGAAGGAGAGAACTGGGAGAAGCTGTTCCACGATTTTGGCGGATACGCCATGATGCCTTTGGCCCTGGCCTTGATGGTCGGTGAACTCTGGCTCCTGGCGCGATTGACGACTCAGCCGGCCGAGATAGAGCCGGAGATTATTGCTCGAAATGGACCACGACACGAACCGGACTCGTGAGAATTGGAGAATGGGGCCATGAACAATCTCGAGAAGTACTTGGACCAGGTGATGGAGCAGAAACCTGTTGTCTATGAGACCCCGTTGGAGGTGCGGCAGGAGGCGGAGTTGGAGGCGGCAAGGCCGGATCTGCTCCGCAGTATCACACGTCGCTGGCACATCGTTTTGGCGACAACGGTTGTCCTGTGTGCGCTGGGACTGCCGGCCATCTGGCTATTGGTTGAGCCTCGCTACGTGGTGCAAGGCGCCGTGCGGGTCGTGCAATCGCAAGAGAGTGTCCTGACCGGCCAGCCGGAGGTTGGCGAAGGTGCAGGCTATCGCACGTTCCTCAACACGCAGGCGCAGAACCTGAACGCGAACCGCACACTTCTCACGGCGATCGCCGATGACCTGGTGGATCGAAGACTGACCTTTTTTAGTGGGCAGCCATCGACCCTGCTTGCGAAGTTGAAGGCGGCGATCGCATCGACTCCGCACGGGGCTGATCCGGTGAGGCTATTGAGGGAAGCCCTAGCGAACAAGAGGATTGTTGCCGGTCCGATCCCGAACACGGAATTGCTGACAGTAACCATGAAGAGTACGGATGCCGACGAAGCCAAGACGATTGTCGATTCTTTTCTTCGCAACTACAAAGCCTTGTATGGTCCTGACCGGGACCCGGGTGAGAGCGCGACGCTCACCCAATTGGAGGAGGAGCAACGTAAGTTGCGGGACAAAACACAGGACCACCACAGAAAGATACGCGGGTTGGCAGATATGTATGGAAGCACGGCGTCGGAGAGCATTCGGGATATGGAAATGAGTCGGCAGACTGCACTGCTCGCTGATCTGACCCGGTTGGAGTCCCGGGAAATCGCCCTCAATGCGCATATCGGTCAGTTGGACCCGAACGATAGAGCGTCTATCTCGCCGGAGCAAATGGTGGCCGCTCGCACGGAATACGTCAATTCAGACCAGATGATGGCTGAGCTCTCATCACAGATCGTGGAGATGAAGCGGGACCTGATCGTGGCCAAGCAGTCGTACAAGCCCGTACATCCGTCCCTGGCGCAGAAGGAGGAGATATTGGCCGCCTTGGAGAAGTCTCTGGACGACACGCGCGAAGATCTCCAAAAGAAGTTTGAGGATGGACTGGACGACCAGTTGAAGCTTGTTGCACAGCAGCAACGCGCCAGTGCCATCGCCGAACTTGGGCAGATTAAGGCCAATATGAAGGCTCTCAGGGAGAAGCTCGAAAGTCAGGATTCTGAGACCATCAAGATCGGGCAGACAAACTTGGCTATTCAGGAGATCCAGTCTGAGTTGGCGCTGGACATGGGGTTGTTCGACCAGATCTCTCGGCGAATCAAGACGATGGATATAGAGGGGCAGCGGCGATCCCGCATCCAGATTTCCTCCCTTGCGGACGTCATCAGTGTGGAAGACAAACGTGTCAAGTTCACGGCAGGCATGGTCTTTGTTGCGGTGGGCTGTGGCCTCGGTCTGGCCTTGCTGAGAGACAGAATGGATAAGACGCTGCAAACCCCGGAGGACGTGGTGCATCACCTTGACCTTCCTATGCTTGGAACAACGAGCAGTTCGCATACGGTCAAGCCATCCCTGTTTGCCGAGCAAATTGCCGCGGACTATCAGACGATTCGGACAAACCTGGGACTGTTGACCAACGGTGGGATGCCCCACATGTTGGCCGTCAGTAGTCCGGGCATGCGTGAGGGCAAGACAACGTTTGCCGTGAATCTGGCTACGAGTCTGGCCAAGTCTGGCAAGAGAGTGCTGTTGGTGGATGGCGATCTACGCAAGCCCGACGTTCGGTATATGCTCAATATCTCCAACGGCTCGGCCGGCGTTCAGGACGTACTCATGGGGGAGGAACCGGAGAAGGTCATTTTCTCCGTACCCGCGAGCGGACTGTATGTGCTGGCGGCGAATCCCCGCCAAGTGACCGATGTCTACGAGTTGTTGGTTTCATCCAAGGCGGCTGAACAGATCGAGAGGCTGGGTCGTGAGTATGATCATGTCATCGTCGACACGCCGCCCGTGCTGGCGTTTCCGGACGCGCTGGTCTGGGCCAAGCTTGCCGGTGCGGTTGTTTTGGTTGGTTTCGCGGGCCATACGACGGCGCCGGAATTGAAGGAGGCCAAGGAGAGATTCACACGCGTCCGGGTGCAAGTGTTGGGGGCGATTCTGAGTAATGTGCGTGCGGACCAAAGCTTGTATCGCTATGCCTACAGTTATCGGGCCGTTGGCGTGGAGTCCGTCCGGAAGGCACGCAGACAGAGGAGACTGTTGCTCTCGACGCAGGATCCGGACGCGGCGGCCAAGGCCCAGAGTTGAGGTTGAGGCGGTCGTTGCAGCACGCCTAACGCACCGAAATGAGATTCTGACGTGGCTATGAGGTTGATCCTTATTCGAGAGACGGACGACAGCGTCAAGACCGGCGTCCTTCAACAGGCGCTGTCGATGGCTCCTCTGGCAGGCGTGATCGTCAGCGGGGCAAGCCGGCTCCGGTTTTCCGTCGAGGATGTGGGAGGGGGCTCGAAGTCAGCCGGCCGGACCTTCCCTGAGCATCCGGCGTGGATTGTCCCTGGCGCTTGGCGGGGGCACTTGGCAGCAAGCGGCGGCCGGACGGTGGCGTTTGCTGGGACGGCAGAGGCGCTGCACCTTCAGAATCTGGAAGAGATCCGGAGCCGTCCTTGGCTGGTGATCTCTGACGGACGTTTTGCCACACACGTTGCGGCTGAAGTGCTCGAACAAGTGCTTGCGGAGACTGACGCCGATGTCATTGCGGTGACAGCCAGTCCCAGACTGCTCGCGTATCGGGAGCATGTTCGTTTGACCCAGCACGGGGAGCTTGTCGGCTATCGACGACTTTTCCGAGACTCGGCAGAGCCGGCGCCAATACCGTCGGATTGGCCGCATCACCTCTTTGTGCGGACGGAGCGTCTCGATCGCGTTTTCGGAGAGGGCCTGCCGTCCCGATTTGACGCGCTCATCGAAAGGTGCCGATCGCACCATCTGAATTTTGAGGCCGTGGGAATCGCCGGTTCCGTTGTTGACATGGAGTCGGCTGGGGGGCTCCTGGCGTTTTCCAGGGCGATCCTGACTCGCATGTGGCCTTTGCGTGAGACCTCAAGAGTAGCGCATGGACGGCAGACCTTCCTGCGCGGCAGGATGGGGCAGGTATCATCCCGCGCGCGGTTTGTTGGGCCTGTCTTGCTTGGAGATCACGTTTGTGTCGAACCTGACGCCGTCATTATCGGTCCCACCATCCTGTGTGACGACAGCACCGTGCGGCAGGGCGCTGTGGTGGATTCATCGATTCTTGGGGCCAAGACGGTCGTCGATCGCGAGCAGATTCTCAGAGAGGCTTTCATCACAGCTTCAGAGACCGGACCAGAGTCAGGGCGTGGGGCGTTCGTTCGGGCCGGGCAGGCAACAAGTGAGTTTGTGTGTCCGCCCAGACGGAGTGCTTTTCGGACATGGCCGGTATTCTCCTATGCGCGCTGTTGGAAGCGCATAGCAGATGTCATTGCCGCGACGATTGTCTTGGTTCTTTTCGCTCCGGTGATCCCGTTCATTGCCCTGGCCATCAAGGTGAATTCACGAGGACCGGTGTTCTTCAAAGACAGACGTCAGGGGTATCGGGGCAGGTTCTTTAACTGCGTCAAGTTCAGGACAATGCGGGTCGGGGCAGCGGAAATACAGGACAAGCTACGATTTGTTTGTGAAGTGGACGGGCCACAATTCAAGATGGCCGATGACCCCAGGATCAGCACGGTGGGACGGTTTCTCCGGGAGACGTACTTGGATGAGATACCGCAGTTCTTCAATGTGCTGATTGGCGACATGAGTATCGTTGGGCCCAGACCCTCTCCCGAGTCGGAGAATACACAGTGTCCCTGGTGGCGCGACGCGCGGCTCTCGGTACGCCCGGGCATTAGCGGTCTTTGGCAGGTGTGTCGAACACGACAACCGTTCAAAGACTTCCAGGAGTGGATCTACTTTGACACCAAGTATGTCCAGGAGCTCTCCCCGCAAATGGATTTGTGGGTATGCTGGTGTACCTTCAGGAAAATGGTGGACAATTTCATCCGTCAGTTCTGAACCGGAGTTCGCCGATAACAGCGGTCGTGTTGTACGATAGCACGGTCCGCCGCAGATGATTTCTGGGCGGCGGCCGATAATGACCTGTTCAGATCGCGTTGGGAAGGAAACATCAATGGCTAAGCGGTATTTCAACTGGACCTTGGCAATTGTCCTAGTTGTGGCGACAGCAGTCTTGGCGGTGGCCGTACTGGCTCTGCACGGCTGGCAGAGGAACAATCGAGCCGATCAGGCCCTCCCGCTCGGCGCACGCGCGTATGCCGAGAAAGACTGGGAGGAAGCGGCCACCCAATTGGGTCGTTATCTCGCCATCTACGGCGACGATGTCGAGATCTTGCTCAAATATGCGGATGCCCTGACTAGGATCAGGCCCTGGAGTCCGAACAACTTCCGGCAAGCCAGTGACGTTTACTCGTTGGTTCTACGCCTCGACAAGGGCAACAGCGAAGCTGCCCGTCGGCTGATTGAGCGGGTCTATCTGGCCACGGGGCAATTCGGCGATGCTGAACTGAAGGCCAAGCAGTATCTGGAAAGCGCGAAGGATGATCCCACGGTGCGCCGGTTGCTGGGCCTCGCGCTGAGCAGCCAACGCAAATTCGCGGAGGCAGCGGCGACACTGGCGAGCCTCATAGAGGACCATCCCGAGGAAGTCCTTGCCTACGAGGTCATGGGCCAGTTGGCCGAGCAGAGTCCCGACGATGTGAACCAGCCGGCAAAGGACTGGTTCGATGAGGCTATCCGGCGTAACCCCGACTCGGCGCTCGCCTACGCGATCCGCGCCGGTTTTCGCCTCCGGAGCAAGGACCCCAATGCGGCTCTGGCCGACCTGAAACAGGCGGAGACGCTTGATCTGTCTGACGACACACAGGTTCATCTCCGGCTGATTGGCGGGCTGATTAACGTACAAGCCTTGGATGAGGCCCGTGTGCATCTCAAAGCTCTTCAAGCAGAAGCGCCAGGTGAACAGAGGCTTTGGCAGAGTTGGGCCCAGGTTGCATGGAGGTCTGGTTCTGCGGAGGAGATGCAGGCCGTTGCGGAGGCGGGGTTGAAGGAGTTGGCCTCGCAGCCGTGGGATTTCATGCCTTTAGCCACGGAGTTGTTCATCCGGGCTGGTCAAGGCGAGAAAGCGGGCGAGTGCGTTACGCGCATGCGGCAAAAGGGTGTGATGCCAGATGTCTCTGCGTTTCTCGACGGTCGGCTGGCCGAACAGCAGGGGCGGCTTCAAGATGCTGTGGGCAACTGGGAGAAGGCGATTTCGCTGGGTTACAGCGATGCTCTGGTTTCCTACGGTGCTCCGCCGGCGCGCGTGGCTATCGCTTCCGCGTATTCACGGCTGGGCGACGTGCAGTCGGCGATTGGGCAGATGCGTACGTTGGTTTCCCAGGCGCCGGACTACGCTTATGGGCATCTCTTTCTGGCGCAGTTGCTGGCTCGCGTTGGAGACTGGTCAGGGGTAGTCGAACAGACGCGCCAGGTGCAGCGGCTCTCTCCGGGCAACGCTGAAGCGACTCTGCAGGAACTCCAGGCAGGCATTCAATTGCTGGTCACGGGCGGCACGCCACCGGCTGGTCCCGGAGGAACTTGGAGGGATATCGAAGAGCGGTTGGCTCGATTGAGCGAGGCGACAAACGGGGCTTTCCAGGTTGGCGCGCTTCGAGTGCGAGCCGCGATGTCACAGAACAAGTTTGTCGAAGCACATGTCTTGCTGGATGAGCTTGGCAGTGATCATCCTGCGCAGCTCGAAGCCCCGCTTCTGCGAGCGGAGTTGTACAGGATCGAAGCAGAGTCATACCGAAACCAGGGTAAGGAGCAGGAAGCGGATGAGAAGGAGCTGCAGGCGGTCGCGCTCTTGCGTCAGACCGCCGAGGGATTTCCGCAGCGCATCGAGCCTGCGAGAAGTCTTGCGCTTCTTCTCAACCGACAGAGGAAGACCGAGGAGTGTGAGTCTGTCATTGTCCAGGCAATCGCCAGGATGGAGCAGCCGCAGGTACGACGCGATCTCGGGTTGCTGCTGGCAGAACTGTATGCTTCGTGGGGACAGAGCGAGAAGCTCCACCAGTGGCTTGTCGATCTTGCTCAGCAGTTCCCCGAGGATATCCAGACGAAGCGTCGACTCCTGGCCCTCGACTCGGTGGCGCAGGATCCGCAAGAGGCGCAGAAGCTCGTCGACGAGATCAAGTCTCTTGAGGGGGCCAACGGCGGCCGGCAATGGCGGTTTGAGCAAGCGCGAGTCTGGGTCAATTTGGAGTCGGAGGGCTTCCGCGACCCCAACCACTACCCGGAGGTTGTCGGCCTCCTGCAAGAGAACCTCTGGGCCAATCCTCAGGACTCGGAAAGTCGACTGCTGCTGGCAATCGCGCATGAGAAAGCCGGTGAGAAGCAGTTGGCCCTGGCGATGTATCGGGAACTATGGGCCCGCGAGTCTGACAATGTTCGGGTCATTGTCCAGGTGGTGGCTGCTCTATACCGAGCAGGCGAAGCCGAGGAAGCGCAGGAGATTCTCGACGGGGCTGCTCAACGGGATCTCTATCACCCGGCTTTTCAGAGACTGCAACTGGAGGGAGACCTGCTTCGCAGTGTCACCGCCTCGGATTCCGAGAAGCAAAGCGGCGCCTTGGCCTCCGCCTCAGGCATTCTGGAGGATCTGGTCCGCCAGGACCCGAACGATACGGGCGCCAGCCTGAAGCTGGTGTGGGTGCTGGCGAAGCAGAAGAAATTCGACGAAGCCCAAACCATCCTCAACGATCTCAAGGCCGCTAATCCGCAGTCCATACACTTGGTGACCGCCCAAATCCGCCTCTACGTTAGTCAAGGCGACGCGGCGCAGGCGATCCAACTATGCGATGAGACCGTCAGACGCCTCAACAACGCGGTCGCCCATGTGCTGCGAGCACAGACCTATGTGGCCCTGAATGAGCGTGACAAAGCCCTCGATGATTTCACTCAGGCCGTCGGCCTGGAGCCCGAGAGAGCTCATGTATGGCTGGCTCGTGCGGATCTCTATCGTCTGCAGGGACGCATGAATGAGGCGATCGCCGATGCCCAGAAGGCCCTGACTCTGGCACCGGACGATCTCAAGGTACAGCAGGTTGCCATCGGACTACTTATGACCTCTACGGATCGGGCGATTGTTCGGCAAGCGGAGACCCTGCTCGACAGCGCGCTCCGCACGAATCCGGAGGACTCTACTAACCTGAAGCTGTTCAAGGCACGCCTGTTGTTGGCAAAGGGAATGGCTGAAACGACCGAGCAGGCGCGCGGACTGCTCACCGAGCTCACGGAAAACCAACCGAAAGAGGTCGACGCATGGGAACTACTGGGCAGACTGGAACTGCAAGACAAGCGATGGGGCAAGGCCGTGGACGTGGCTCTGCGCGGCTTGGTCGACAACCAGGACAACAAACAGTTGCTCCTTCTCAAGGCCGAGGCGGAGAGAAGCCTCTCCCCCATGCTGGCGATACCCACGCTCAAGGTACTGGCCGATCAATATCCGAGAGACGTGGATGTCGCCGTCCAATTGGCGTACGCCTACGTCGAGTCGGACAGGCCCGACAGAGCGCTGGAGTTGTTGCGACAGTGTGTGACGGACCTGGACGGAATTTCGCGCCGGCGTTGCGAAATAGCTATGGCGAGAACGCTGTACCGAAGCGGCGACAAAGACAATGGCCAGGCC
>CAYNQP010000088.1:0-10362 GCA_964399325.1 uncultured Pirellulales bacterium | reverse complement strand
ATGGTCTCCACCGTCGGACACTGTGTCAATGTCGCGGGGCACTTGGTTTCGACGGCGGGACACTGCGTCACGGACGCCGGTCGCGACGTGGCCGGTTCAGGCTCCTCAACCGTGGCCACGAGACAGAAAGCCAGGTCGACCGAGTTCGTCTCCAGATCGTAAGACGGATGGCCTGCGGGGTAGCGCAACTCTTGCCATGAACGTGGCAGTTTGCTGCCGACGTCCAACACCGCGTCATCCATGAAATGCTCGGGCCAATGGCGCGTCCTCCAGCCGAATTGCCCGTCGGTCGTTTCCACCTCCACGGCCAGCCAGAGGATCTGGGGCTTCTCGGGCGAACCGGTTTGCTGGAAGGCTTCTCCTGATTCAACCGGCAGATCGATCTGCCAGAGCGCGGCATCGTCGTCGGGGATCAACGCGCCGGCGGCCACGTCCCACCACCATCGGCCGGCAATGTGTGGCGTGTGATAGAGCGTCTCCTCGAACTGGCCGGTCTGGAACTCCTTTTCCCACAAGATTTCCGGACGGGGCTCAGAGAACCGATTTTCCCTGTTCGCGCCGCCGGGGCCGGCAGGATCGTCCGGGTGAATACGGATTCGGATCGTTTTGATACGGCCCTCTTGGTCGTTCTTCCACGAACCCCACAAGCGGATAAGGGTCAGCCGACCCTGGCTCGTACACTCGAAATCATCCGCCAGAATGCGTGGTTGCGTGTCGTTGCCATCGACTCGGACATCGACGCCTCGGGGCGTCAGGTCGGGCAACTGACACCATGTTGCATCGACCGGCAAGGGTTGAACCCATACCGCATGGTCCTCGACTTCCCCGTTCAGGGCAGGACCATTGGGATCGAGACCGCCGTGCGTGCTGACGCGGAACCTGGCAAACGTCTGCCCGACCGTGGCGTTCTGTGGGACCATGAACGATGCTGCATGGACGCCGTCGGGGAGGAAGCTGTCGAGGACCTGCTCAGCGTTCTGCCAGGTGCGATCGGCATTGAAATCGACCCACCCCTGGACGACTCCGCCGCCTCCACTGACCTCCAGCGTGATGGATGCGAGCCGGCCCTGGACCAAAGGCGGAACTGAGATGCCGTTTTCGTCATTGCTGCCTTGGCTGTCGTCGCCGAGTGCGCCGGCGCCGGGTTGCCCGTTGGCTTCCGCGTCCGGCCTATCTCGGTCATTACCCAACCACGGCCCACCGATGATATGCCGAGCGCCATCATCGGTCGCAAGGGTGGGGTAGCCTGCTGTTTCGGAATCGTCGGGGGCGTCACCCCAATCGTAGGTCGTTGCGGTGGGTTCCGTCTGGGGCTGCAGATAGTAGTCTTCTGTTTCGCCGTACACGTAGCCCTCTTCCGGCCCGGACCCTCCCATCGCGGGATCGCCAGGTGCGGGACGCTCTGCGATGGTGATGCGGACCCACAGTGGGTCCGGACTGGCGGCCGTCTCAGGATGCCAGCACAGGAATGCCGGGCTTGTGAGAGTGAAGGTGCCGAGACCGGGCAGGATTGGCTCGTGGTCTCGCACGGCCCACTCCGAGATGCTTTTGCCGTCGGCGCACTCGATCGTGTCGTTCCAATCGCCGTCGCGATTCCAGTCACACCAGATATTCACGTAGACCTGCTTGAGCGGGCCGCCTGCTACCGTAACGGCGTATTCCAGAGTCGCCGGCTCACAGGAGGGCATGACGATAGGGAAGTGGAGACCATCGTCGCCTCCATCTCTGTTGGCGGCATCCGCCGACGCACCGAGATTGTTGACAGAATCGTCATCCGGACCGAGATCCGCCTCGCTTTCGAGGCTTACCCAGGTGCCCAGGCACAGCACATCTCGTGGCATCAAGTGTATCGGTCCGTAGGGGGGGGAACCCGCCTGATATACTGTCGGGAAGTCCGCAACCGCGCCGTTGGGATAGGCTAGCATTTCCGCGTCCGGAAGGCTGTTCGAGCTGTCGGGAGCGTCGCCTAGATCGTGCAAGGCGCTGGCGTAATCGCCGGTCCCCACAACAAAGGCCAGATCGAGGGGCTGATCGGTGTACGCGTGCCCTTCGGGATAGTCCGTGGGTAGCCAGTCTGCCTCTCCCTGGGGCCAGTGTGCGGCTGGGTCGTTCCACTGCCACTGGGGGCCCGTCGTGTTCCATCCGAAATCGTAGTGGATGCTGGGAACAGGCAGCTTTACCGCAAGCCAATAAACGGTTCCCTCTTGCTGCAGGAACGGTTCGGCAGCCCAGAAGTCGTATTGAAAGGCCTGCCTATGACTGCCGGGCAAGTAGAGACCAGTCACGGGATTGTACCAGTCTTCGGGACCTTCGTGGATGCTGCACGCTGTGTATTGACCGGGCGAGAACGTCTGTGTCCACAGAAGCTCGCCCGGCCGCCCCGAAACCTTGCCTTCTCCTGCAATGTCGGAATAGATGCTCAATTCCAGCGTCAAGCTGTCCGGCCCTTCCTTGGGTGGGGTGTCACCTATGAAGGAGGCCCAAATGTGAATGTCGCGAATAGGTCCCGTCGCGGAGCCCCTGAAGTTGTCGGCCAGAACGATCCTGGACAGACTCACAGTGGTGCCGCTGGCGCTCAGATCGGGCAGTTGCGGCCAGTGCATCGCGTGCGGGTCACCTCGTTGCCAGTCACAGAGACTTTCTGCTGCGGAGGCCGTCTTTCCTTGGGCGGCCAGATAGGGAACGGCGGCGAAAGCCAAGATGAATACGGAGCCCAAGAACAGACGAAGTGAACGAGACTGTGTGGACCTCTTCATGGTCATACCCTCCTGTTCAATGCCCTGGACACAACCCTACTGGCACGCAGAGTCGTTCACAATCGAACGCCCACGCCGTGGGTTGGTCACAGGAAATCCTTACGATGCGCAGAGGCCCCCATGCACGATGTCCGAGGAACTGCGACATCGCACGTTGATACCTCCTCCTGCAACTGCCAAAGAGTATAGCGATGAATGCGAACAAATCAATGGAAAACCGGCTTTTTATGGGTACTTGGACGCGTATTTTGCTTGGGGGAATGAGAGTGCTGGGACTCGAACCCAGGACCTACGCATTAAAAGTGCGTTGCTCTGCCAACTGAGCTACACTCCCATGTCTTTCTAAGTGCTGGCAGTATAACGCCTTCGCGAATGGATTGTCAACCCCTTTCAATGGCGGCCGATTAACGAGCCTGCCTTGCCTGGAGACGTATTCGCCGCGTGCCTCCACGTTTGCCGGACCCCATGGTGTGAACGTGTCAGTGTTGATCGTTGCCGGGTAATTCTGGGGGGCTTGGTTGACGTGGCGGCGTCAGGTACTTAGAATCCGGCATGCCGCTTGGATATAACGGGAGGTCACTATGAGCATACGCGGGGTCGTTCTGGCCGGTGGGACGGGGTCGCGCCTTCGCCCCTTGACGAAGGTCACCAACAAGCACCTGCTCCCGGTCGGGCAGAAACCCATGATCTATTACCCGATCGAGAAGCTTACCGGTATCGGTATCGAGGAGGTCCTCATCGTCACCGGCGTTGAGCACATGGGGGATGTCGTCGGTTTGCTGGGTTCAGGCCGGGAATTCGGATGTCGGTTCACCTACAAGGTCCAGGATGAAGCGGGGGGGATTGCCCAAGCATTGGGCTTGGCTGAGAACTTCGCCAACGGGCAATACCTGGCTGTCATCCTCGGTGACAACATCTTTCAAGGATCGCTGCAGGGCTATGCCAAAGGATTCGTCGAGCAGGGCCGGGGCGCCCGACTGCTGCTCAAACAAGTGCCTGACCCAACGCGGTTCGGGGTGGCGGAGATTCGCGACGGCATGGTGATCGGCATCGAAGAAAAGCCTCAACAGCCCAAGTCGGACTGTGCGATCATTGGTGTATATTTTTACGATGCGTCCGTGTTTGACATCATCAGTACCCTGAGACCGTCTGCTCGGGGGGAGTTGGAGATTACAGACGTCAACAACGTGTACATCCAAAGGGGACAGCTTGCTTACGACGTTCTCGAGGGCTGGTGGACGGACGCCGGCACGTTCGAGTCGCTCACGCGGGCGAATGAATTGGTTACCAGGGAGCCTCCGCAATGACAAAACACACCGTACCATTGAAGGCCGTTCGCGTTGAAGACGGGCTTATCGTCAGGAGTTCGGGCGGATTGATCGACGGCTTCGGCCTTCGTCGTGGCCGGGTGATGCCTGACGAGCGAGGCCGGCTCGGGGAAATCATGCGGGCCGACGATCCGTGGTTCGAGAAGTTTGGCCAGGTCTACTTCACGACCACCTATCCCGGCGTCGTCAAGGCGTGGCATTTTCACCGGAAGCAGACGGATCATTTCTACGTCGTCCAGGGGACGGTCAAGATTGGCCTTTATGATGCCAGAAACGACTCGCCCACCCGCGGCACGGTGCATGAGTTCTATCTGGGAGAGCACTGTCCAGGTCTGGCGCGCATCCCGGCCGGGGTCCAGCATGGTTGGATGTGTGTCGGCTCGAAAGAGGCGATCATCGTCAACCTGGTGTCCGAATCCTACAACTACGCCGATCCGGATGAGTTTCGGACCCATCCTCACGACAACGATATTCCCTATGATTGGGCGCGCCAGGATGGGTAGAGAAGTCGTCGCGATTCTCGGAGGCCGGGGCATGCTCGGGACCGACCTGGCGGCCGCATGTGTCGAAAAGGGTCTTGCCGTTAGGACCTATGATTTGCCCGAGTTCGATATCACCGATACGAGGCAACTCCAACAGGCGGTTGCTGCTTCGGACCTGATCCTCAACTGTGCCGCCTACACAAATGTTGACGGGGCCGAGACGCACGCCGAAGTGGCCCATCGGGTGAACGCCGAAGCCGTGGGGCGTTTGGGTGCGTTGGCACGTGAAGAGGGAAAATGGGTCCTGCATTTCAGTACGGACTTCGTCTTCGACGGCACGCTCGACAGACCGTATTGTGAGAGCGATACTCCGAACCCGATCAACGAGTACGGAAGAAGCAAGCTGGAAGGTGAACGGTCCCTTGACGAGAGCCGCTGTGCTCATTGTATTGTCCGTTTGCAGTGGACCTATGGCACGCACGGCAAGAATTTTGTGAGCAAGATCGTGGAGCAGACCCGGAGTGGACAGCCGCTGACGGTCGTGGACGATCAGATTGGTTCGCCCACGGCGACGACAGAGATAGCCGAGGCGGCCTGCAGGCTCCTGGCTGGGCGGGTCGAGGGGCTTTTTCATTTTGCCAGCGCAGGTTATGTCAGCCGATTTGGCATGGCCGAATTCATTCTCGACCGGCTGAGACTGAGCGTAGACCTGAAACCTTGCAGCACCAGTGACTATCCGGCACCGGCGACGCGGCCGTTGAACAGTCGGTTTGATTGCAGCAGGATTCAGTCGGTGTTGGACGACGCCATTGAGCCCTGGCAGGGACCGCTCGAATGTTTTGTGAGGCGACTATGCATAGAATCCTCGTGACAGGCGGCGCCGGCTTCATCGGCAGCAACTTCGTCAGGATGGTGCTGTCGGAGCATCCGGACTGCCTCGTGGTGAATCTCGACAAGCTCACCTACGCGGGCAATCTCGAGAACCTGGCCGAATTCATCAAGCAGGACAATCACAAGTTTATCCACGGCGACATTTGTGATGGCCCACTGGTTGAGAGACTCATTGACGAGCATCACATCGATGCGATTGTCAACTTTGCCGCGGAGAGCCATGTGGACCGGTCGATCACGGGGCCGAAGATCTTTATCGAGACGAATGTGGCCGGCACGCTGACGCTGCTGGAAACCGCCCGAGACAAGAAGATAGGGCGTTTTATTCAAGTCTCTACCGATGAGGTGTACGGTTCGCTCGGGCCGGAAGGCAAGTTCTCGGAGCAGACGCCCTTGAGTCCAAACTCTCCCTATTCGGCGAGCAAAGCGTCGGCAGACCATCTCGTCAAGGCGTTCGGGCACACCTGGGGTTTCCCGTACAACATTACGCGATGCTCCAATAACTACGGTCCCTATCAGTTTCCGGAGAAGCTCATCCCACTGATGATCAACAACGCCCTCCATGACAAGGAGCTGCCTGTCTATGGGGATGGCCTCTACGTTCGGGACTGGCTGTATGTGTACGATCACTGCACTGCCATTTGGCGGGTCCTGGAACAAGCCCCGCCGGGGGAGACCTACAACATCGGCGGCTGCAACGAGAAGGCAAATATCGAGGTGATCAAGCTGATCCTGGAGCGGCTGGGCAAACCCGAGACGCTGATCCGGCACGTCAAAGACCGGCCCGGGCACGACCGCCGCTACGCCATTGACGCGAGCAAAGCCATCAGAGAGCTGGGGTGGAAGCCCTCCGTAACATTCGAGGAAGGCATTGCCAGAACCATCGACTGGTATCTGGACAACGCGCCGTGGCTGGCCCACGTTGTCTCCGGGGACTACCAGGGGTATTACGAGACGATGTATGGCGGGCGCTGACCGAATGGCCTCGGCCCGACCGACCGGATGCGTTCTGATTCATGCCCGATGCCGCGCCGTTGCGGTCCTTCGGCGAGTGGATGCCGTAGAATGAATCTTCTTGCTATCACGCAGAAACCAAACGGCGCCAGCTTCAGGCAGCGGATCAAGGTGTACGTTCCGCTCCTGCAAGAGCGTGGCTGTCGCTGTGAGGTGGCTGTACTGCCGGCCGGCACGTGGGATCGGCGGAGCCTATTCAGACAGGCGCGAGCGTTTGACGGGGTATTGCTTCACCGCAAGACCTTGGGGTTCTGGGATGTGCGCTGGTTGAGGGGAACGCAAGCAAAGGTGATCTATGATTTCGACGATGCCGTCATGTACAGAGACGCCGAGCCTGATCGGCCGTCGCGCCATCGAACGCAACGCTTTCGGCGCACCGCCGGGGTCGCCGACCTTGTCATTGCCGGCAATCCTTATCTTGCCGAGCATGCGCACAGGTTCAACCCGAATGTCGAGGTCCTGCCGACGGGCCTGGATACAGAGGCTTATGCGAAGCTGGCCAATCGCGCGAGTGACGGTCTCGTACGCCTTGTTTGGATCGGAAGTCGCAGTACGCTCAAGTATCTTGAGCAAATCGGGCCGGTCCTGGAGGAGTTGGGGCGGCGCATGCCCAACGTCGTGTTGAGGATTGTCTGCGACGAGTTCTTTGAACTGCAACATATGCGCGTGGAGAAACGTCAGTGGTCGTTGGAGCGAGAGGTTGCGGATCTGGTGACGAGTGACATTGCTCTGGCCCCGCTGCCGGATGACCGCTTCACGCGGGGCAAGTGCGGCTTCAAGATTCTCCAGTGTGCCGCGGCCGGACTTCCCGTGGTGGCGTCGCCCGTAGGTGTGAACGCCCAGTATGTTCGGGATGGAGTCACCGGGTTTCATGCAACGGATGCCGCAACCTGGCTGTGCGTGCTCGGATCGCTCATCGCCGATCCAGGGAAGAGGACGTCGATGGGGCGGGCCGGAAGGCTGGAGGTTCGGAAGTTCGACCTTGCTGTTGTGGGAGAACGTCTCGGTGAGATCATCAGCGCGTGTGTCCGATCCGGGAACCAAGGTAGGGCTGGCACGGGGTCTTGACAAAGAACAGGACGGCAGGAGTTCTCGCAGATGGAACCGTTGATTCGAATCGACTTGGACAAAGCCATCAAGAGTAACACGCCCTTGATTCTCGAATTGGGGTGCGGGCGGAAGAAGAAACCCGGCCGGATTGGCGTAGACCGAGTGGATCTGCCTCACGTTGATATTGTCGCCGATATGGAGGACGGTCTGGGTTTTCTGCCGTCCCAGTCTGTTGATGAGATACACTGCCGAAGCGTCCTCGAACACATCGATCACTTCAAGGGCCTGCTTGGCGACATGGTGAGGGTCCTCAAGCCGGGAGGAAAGGCCCATGTCTTCGTGCCGCACTTCTCCAATCCGTACTACTACTCCGACTACACGCACAAGCGTTTCTTTGGTTTGTACAGCTTCTATTACTTTGTGGACCCCAGCCGTCAACTGAAGCGGAAGGTGCCGACCTTCTATTCGGACATCCGACTCAACGTTGTCTCCCTCCGGCTGGTGTTCAGGTCTCCATTCTTCGTACGGCGTCTCATCAAGAAGACACTCGGTTCCCTTTTCAATTGCCATAGATCACTGCAAGAGTTCTACGAAGAAGTGTGCTGCTACGTTTTCCCCTGTGACGGGATAGAGGTCGTATTTACCCCCGCATAGAGACTCCATCCGCAGTCGCCTCGCGGCCATATCGTCAGAATCGGTCAACGCCCCAGGACGCACACGCCCAGCTCATCGGCCAGTCGTATTGTCTCGGGCTTGTCGATGATGATGGTCTTGCCGGCCTCGACGACGAGGCATCGGGCCCCACTGGCCGCCAGGTCCCGTATGGTGTCGGGTCCGACGCAGGGAACGTCGAACCGCATGTCCTGATTCGGTTTGGAGGTCTTGATGAGTGTCCAGCCGCCGGCTTTGCAGAACTGGCCGGCCCGTTTGATCATCTCGGCGGTGCCCTCGATGGCCTCCACGGCAATCACCTCCCGTTCCTTGACCGCGATGGCTTGGCCGATATCGAACTCACCCAGCTTCTTCGCCAGTGGCCAGCCGAACTCGATATCGTTCTCGACCTGGGTCCCGGGCTGCCGCTTGGTCATAACGCCGTTTTCGGCAAGGAATTCCTGACTGTACATCGTGGAGTTCTCCAGATTGATGCCGCCGCAGGCCAATTCGTCGGCCAGCGCCGACAGGAGAGTGTTGGTTTGCTTGGGCTTGCCGCGCAGCCGCCAGTAGTAGACATGGAGGGCCCGCCAGTCGGGCACGTATCGAAAGATGCGCCAAGGCGTGAACATGTGAGATTTCGCGACTCGACCGACCATGATCGCCTCGGTGACGCCATGTTGTCTGAGCCGTCGAATCCAGCTTCCCGGACGGGCCACGCCAACTTCGTAGAACACATCCACCTCGCCGGCCAGGCCTTTCTCGACATGATCGGCCAAGCCGACGCAAACAACCGTACACCCCGCCTTCCGGGCGCCGGCGGCCACCATGAAGGGCAGGCGGCCCGCCCCGGCGATCAAACCCAGTACGCGTGATTCAACCATTGTCCAGCCTAAGAGGTGGTGTGGCCCCGTTGTTCCGATTCATCCGTGTCGTCCGGATGGGGTCTCACCGAAGTGGCGATTTTTCGCATTCTGTTCTGTAAGTTCCGGATGTCCTGACGCATGTCCGGCAGGTGCTGCAGCATGGTGTAAGCCCGTCGGGCCTGTCCGGCGTCGATCGCGGGGGCGCCCAGAACCGTCTCGCCGTCCGGGATGCTATTGACGACGCCCGCCTGGGCTCCAATCGTCACGTTGTTGCCGATCTTGATATGCCCGACGATCCCGACTTGCCCGCCGACAACGCAGTGATGTCCAAGGGTCGTCGAGCCCGCAATGCCGATCTGGGCCACGAGCAGACAATGCGGGCCGAGTTTCGTGCCGTGCCCTATGGTGATCATATCGCCCAGTTTGCAGCCTTGCGCGATGACCGTATCGTCCAGCGTGCCCCGCTCGATCCCACAGGAACTCCCGATCTCCACGTCGTCCTCGATGACAACGCGGCCGACCTGAGGGATCTTGTGATGCCTGCCCTCGTGGGTGGCGTACCCGAACCCGTCCACGCCGATGGTCGAGTTCGCGTTGATGATGACCCGGTTGCCGATGCAGCATCCTTCGTAGATGGTGACATTCGGATAGATGATACAGTGGTCGCCGATGCGGACGTTGGCGCCGATATAGGCGCACGGATAAATGATAGATCCGTCGCCCACCTCGGCGTTGTCAGCCACCGTCGCGAAATCGTGGACGTGGCACCCGACGCCTATCTCGGCGCTCTCGGCGATCGATGCTCGGGGGCTGATGCCCACGTCTTTGTGCCGGCGATGACCGTGCAGGAGCACCATGATCTGCGTGAACGCATAGTAGGGGTCCTCGGTCACGACGAGGGGCACGGACGCCGACTCGACTGCCTGTCCCACGATGACGGCGCCGGCCTTCGTGGTTTCCAACTGCCTGTCGTATTTCCGGTTTACCAGAAAGCTAATATCGCCTTCCCGGGCGTTTTCCAGAGTGGCCGCCGCGCGGATGACGACGGCGGGGTCGCCGATAACGCGCCCGCCGACATATTCAGCTATTTCGCCGAGTGTTCGTTCCTGCATGGAGACGCCTGTCCCATTGCTCTTGTCTCGTCAACGGCGTCGTCGCACGGCTCCTCTGTGAACGAGAGCGGTCTGTGCCGGACGGAAGCCGAAGCACCCATGTTATCCGGAAAAGGTCAGGGGTCAAGCCCGTACTCATGAAACAAGTGTGGCTCGGCGGGGCCACGCCGCTCACGAGGCGGGAGACTTTTCCATAAGGCGGGTGAGACCTT
>CAYNQP010000087.1:0-10441 GCA_964399325.1 uncultured Pirellulales bacterium | reverse complement strand
GTGCGATGGGAAATCTCTGGCGACAAGGATATCCGACCCGTGAGCAAGACTGCCACAGGTTGGATCATCGGCGGGATGCTGGAGCCTCGACCGCTGTACCGCCTGCCTGAACTCCTGGCACGGCCCAACGAGCGCGTCTGTGTCTGCGAGGGCGAGAAGGCGGCGGACGCCGGGGCAACCGTCGGTTTGCTGGTGACGACAAGCCCACACGGCAGCAAGAGTGCGGCCAAGGCGGACTGGACGCCATTGGCCGGCCGTGAGGTCGTGATCCTGCCGGACAACGACGCTGCCGGCCAAAGGTACGCCAACGAAGTGGCGTCCATCTTGGGCAAGCTGGAGCCTGCCGCAAAGGTTAAGCTTGTTGATCTTCCAGAACTGCCGACGAAGGGCGACATCTACGACTGGCTGGAAGCGCACGACGCCATCGAACCGGATACCCTGCGGGCCATCGTGGAGGGCTTGGCCGATGACGCTCCGACGGTGGACCGCAACGAGGTCGTTGACGGCCCGATTCTTATTTGTTTGGCCGATGTGGAACCGGCCGAAACCAGGTGGTTGTGGCCGCTGCGTGTGCCACTGGGGAGGATCACGCTACTTGTCGGCATGCCCGGTGAAGGCAAATCGTTTTTGACGATTTACATGGGCGCAAGGGTGTCAACCGGGTCACCCTGGCCGGATGGGGGCAACTGCCCCAGGGGGTCAGTGATTCTCATTTCCGCCGAAGATGACCCGGCGGATACGATTCGTCCTCGATTGGATGCTCATCATGCCGATGTCCGGCGGGTGCATTTGTTGTCGACGGTGCGCCGGATTGGGCACCGAGGCGAGTCCAAAGAAGTCATGTTCACGCTGGCGGATCTGGCGGCGCTGGAGGCGGCTTTGAAGGCTCATCCGGACTGCAAGTTGGTAGTCGTGGACCCGATTGGCTCATTTCTCGGCGGCCATACAGATGCTCACCGCGACAATGAGGTCCGAGGCGTTTTGGCTCCCGTGGGAAGACTGGCGGAGAAATACGGTGCGGCTATTGTGGTTGTGGCGCACCGTCGCAAGAGCAGTGGCACTATCGCCGATGACCTGGCCCTGGGGAGCCGAGCATTCACGGGCATCGCACGGGCGGTTTGGCATCTGACGCATGAGGCGGACAAGAAGTCCCGCAAGTTGCTGCTGCCTGGCAAGAACAATCTGGCTCCCGAGGGTTACGGACTGGCGTTCACGATCTGTGGGGAGCCGCCCGCTATCTCCTGGGAACGTGAGCCAGTGGCGATGAATGCCGATGATGCTTTGGCCGCAGAGAACGACAACGCGAAGAAGAAGCCTGGGCCTGAGCCGGTCGCTCGAAATCAGGCGGGTGAATGGCTGCGAGACCTTCTGCATTCTGGCCCGATGCCGGCGGCCACGATCAAGGACGAAGCCAAGGAGGCCGGTTATTCCTGGCGGACGCTTCACCGAGCGAAAGATGAGTTGAGGATCAAGCCGTACCGGGAAGAATTCGGCGGGGCGTGGATGTGGAAACTGCCGCCGAGTGCCGCAAACCCGGACGCTGCGTGCCATGATACGTAGGAGACAGAGGACTTGACATCTTGGCATCTTCGGGCTTTTGATGTCATGGGTGAGGTTCTCCAGAGGTGGCAACTGCGAAGGTGCCAAATTCGCATGTCTTGGCATCTCGGAAAGAGAAGGTTCAGACGAATGCTTGACTTGGCGCATAGTACCGTGTAGATTGCGTTCATGGCGACGATATTGGAGCAACTGGCGAAAACCATCGAGGAATCAGAGGTGACCCGTTACCGGATCAGCAAAGACACGGGAGTCAACCAGTCGGTACTGGTCCGCATTGTCAAGGGGACGGGAGGTTGCAGCCTGGAGACGCTTGACGTTCTCTGCGATTACCTGGGACTGGAATTGGCCTGCCGAGAACCCAAAAGAAAGAAAAGGTGAGATCATGGCAGTCTTCAAACGCAAACGCAAAGTGAAGCAGGCCGACGGCAGGACCGTTGTAAGGCCATCAAGGAACTGGTACGTCAAATATCGTGACGCGGATAGGATCATCCGCTGTGTTCCTGGCTACGCCGACAAAGAGGCCACCAAACAGCTTGAGGCCCGTCTGGTCAAGGAAGCGGCTCTGGCCAAGGAAGGGGTCATCGATCGCTACAAAGACCATCGGGCACGGCCACTCCGAGAGCACCTGGAGGATTTCCGCCAGTCATTGCTGGCGAAGGGGAATGATCCAGCTTATGTCGCGATGCTCGTTTCAAGGGCGACGCGCGTCTTGGAGAATTGCCGGTTCACCCGGTGGTCGGACATTCAAGCCAGCAGAGTGCAGACCTATCTCGGTTGTTTGCGGAGCGAAGCGGGGGGCATATCGGCTCAGACTTTCAATTTCTACCTACAAGCCTTCAAGCAGTTTTGCCGGTGGATGGTCCAGGACCAACGGGCAAGCGATTCGCCTGTAGCCCATCTGAAGGGCTTGAACGTGAGAACCGACAGACGGCATGACCGCCGATCTTTGGAGCCAGACGAGGTGAGGCGTCTGTTGGAGGCTACCCAGGCTGCTCCCGAGCGTTTTGGCATGAGCGGGACTCAGAGGGCAATGCTGTATCGGTTGGCCGTGGAGAGCGGCCTGAGAGCCAACGAACTGCGGACCCTCAAGGTGTTGTTCTTTGATCTGGAAAGGTGCACGGTTACGGTGCAGGCGGGATACAGCAAGCGAAAGCGCGAGGATGTCTTGCCGCTACGGCCCGACACGGCGGCAGAGTTGCGGACGTTCCTGTCGGGAAAGCTCCCGAACGCCAGGGCCTTCGACGTGCCTGAGAAACCAGCAAGAATGCTCCGTGCCGACCTTGCAGATGCTGAAATAGCTTATGTGGATGAGGCAGGGCGATACGCCGATTTCCATGCTCTAAGGCATACGACCGGAAGCTGGCTCGCGGCCAGTGGCGTTCATCCGAAAGTGGCCCAGGCAATTCTGCGACATTCTGACATCAACCTTACCATGTCCCGCTACACGCACACGCTTCGAGGGCAGGAGGCCGAGGCAGTTAAGAGCCTGCCTGATTTGTCTACCCCAAGCACGGAGGTTCAGAGGGGCGTTGTCACGGGAACAGACGGGCAGGCGGTTGTTGATCCCGCAAGGAGCCACAAACAATGGACACCTAGATGGACACCTGAATTGACACCTACGGCTTTCTCTGCCTGTTCTCAGTTGTCATCGGATTGCGCCACTCGGGGTAATACATGCGACGATTCCATCACCTCTAAACAACTGTTGCCAGAGCAGTTGGGCAACGAGAGTCGGGGATTGTCAATGGATGTCACCAACCAGAAGGCAATACGCCCGGCAGGATTCGAACCTGCGACCCCCGGTTTAGGAAACCGGTGCTCTATCCTACTGAGCTACGGGCGCGCCTTTTCTAAGTCCTTCAGATTAAACCACTTCCTGGATCTGCCGTCAATCCCTTTCAGCCCGTCCGATGGGCGCGGAGATTGCCAACTCCAGGCGGCCTCGTTCATAGGGGTCAACAATCGTGCCTGATAACGCTGTTCACATCCCAGCGGACTGATGTGGCCGAAAGCGATGGACCGTCGGGTCGGATCATAGAACATCTCGATGTACTCGAATACGGGTAGCCGGACCTACTCTTCGGTCGCATAGATCTCGTCGATCCACTCCGTCTTGAGGAACTCAAAAAGAGGCTCCATCATAGCACTGTCCCAGGGGTCCTCTTTGCGAGACATGCTCATCGTCAGCTCCTGACGCGACATACTCATCAGGACTCTCAAAACACCTCTCTTGTTGCGTACGCGCATGAGCCATTCGAGGTTGGGTGAGAGGATGACTCGGGTCGTTCCTCGCTATTTCCCTGTTGATATTTGATTTGCGTCGTTGTAGCGGCCATGATATGAGTCAACGAGGCGGATAGGGTATCCCGGGGCTTGGCGGCGAGGAGTGCACGGGCTGATGCGTGCAGTGCTGTGAAGCTGCCTTATGGCAAGGCCCCTTTCCGGGAACGTCTGTGCCAATCCAATGTCGAGGCGAAAATGAGAGAGAATGGCGTCAGGCTGCGGTCGAGTACACTGTGGATTCCGGGTGTCCTGGTCGTTATTCTTGGCGCATCGATTCACGCTCACGTGGCTTCGCTGCGCGGGCAGGCGCGTCTGATTGCGGACAACGCAGTTGCCTGCGCCCTGCCCGTCGATCTGGGCAATCACGCCACCCAGGAAGCTGTGTTCGTGCCGGCGATCAGCCGTAAGTTCGCCTTCTGTTTCGTTCTGCGCACAGCCGCGGCGGACGACGAAGGCCAGAGCCTGCCCGCCGACGAGTCCTTCCCGAGCAACGCCATAGCGGAGTCACTGAAAGCCGGCGCATTCGCAGTCGCATGGCAGCTTCGCAGTGAAGGGCAAAGCGACGTCGAAGGATCGATCTCGGAGAAGAACCTTCACGCGAGGACCAAGGCGGAAGACATACGCTACGTCTTCGGCGATCGGGAGGTGCCGCTGAAGGCCGGCCGGAGCTACACGCTTGTCACAGAGGTCGTAAGTTCGTCTGTTGTGCTGAATGAGTTTGACCCCGCCTTCGTTGTCGAGACCTCATCACTGCTCAAGGGCCACCCCTTGGCTCGCTGGAGGCTCAAAGACACCGCGCTGCTGCTGTTCCTCGGTGGCTGTCTCATTTCTCTCGGTTTGTCCAAACGCTATTCCGACAAAAAGAAACGCCGGCTTGTTGCCATGAAATCGGTCGCGTCAGGCGTCGGGGGAACGCCAGGCAGTGTACCGTAGAGCGGGTGCGGTCGCTCTGCAAGAAATTGGCGTTGCGCCATTCATTTCTGGCGTAGGCTTGGCTGTGAACGAGCCATTCAAAGGTGCCTTTGTACGTCTGGTTGGGACGCCCGGGATCGCCTGACGCATCAGTCGCCGTCGAGCACCTGGGCAGGGCGAACGTCGTCAAGGGCGATTGTGTCCTGCAGGTGTCCGGCCGGGCGGGGCTTCATCGCGTCTTCCTTTGGCCATTTTACGTCCGGCAGTGTCTCCGATCCGGTGCGGAGAAGGACTCTGTCATTGGCAGCTATCCGCCGTCCGTCTGGACCTATGAGACCATCGCGTGGTACGCGTATGACTGAGCCCTGCTAACGAACGTACGCACGGGCCCTGATAACGGCTGCGGGCGGCCCTTGGGCGTCTTCCTGAATCAACGTCGAACGCACAGCGTCTATTGAGTGCAAAGATCGCTGAGGACGCCATTGCGGGTGTTCCTGTTGATCGCGACAGTGACGATGTCGTTCTTTTCGGGCCTATTTGAACCCTGGGACCCATTGTCAGCCAAGTGGACCATGAAGTAGCGCTCGGACCGGCCGCTGGGGTGGGGTTCGGTGTTCTCAATGAGGATCTGGCTCGTTTCACCAAGGAACTGTGCGCGGAAGCGGCTCTGAAGCTGCTGGTCCAGATCCCGAAGAGTTCTGGATCGCTCTTTCACAATCTCGGATGGGACCCTGTTGGGCATTTTGGCTGCGGCGGTGCCTTGGCGGGGTGAGAAGGCAAAGACATGCATCTTCGCGAAGTTGACTTCTGCCGCCAGTGCGAGCGTCTGCTTGAAATCGGCATCCGTCTCACCAGGGAAACCGACGATGATATCGGTCGTGATGGCGGGCCGGTCCAGGTCCGAATTGACCATCTCGACCTTGGCCCGGAATGCGTCGGCGCTGTACGGCCGGCACATGCGGCGCAGGATGGAGTCCGACCCGGACTGGAGCGATAAGTGAAGATGAGGCATTATCTTATGATGCAAGGAAAAGACATCGAGAAGTCTCGGGGTTACGTCGGCGGGGTCGAGCGAGCTGAGCCGGATTCGCGCCAAGTTGGGTATGCGGGCCAGTTCGTCCAACAGGCCAGCCAAATGCTCGTCGTCGGCAGCCGAGCCTCGGTGCCTGATGCTGGCATGGCCGTAAGCGCCGATATGGACGCCTGTTATGACGATCTCCTTGTGACCGGCGGCGACGAGGGCCTTCGCTTCGGCCAGAACCTGCTGCTGCGGCCGGCTGTGAACTTTCGGCCGGGTCTTGGGTATAATACAGTAGGTGCAGAAGGCATCGCAGCCATCCTGTATCTTCAGAAAGGCGCGTGTATGGCCCGGGAATGACGCCAGCGGGGCAAAACCAGCGCATGAATCTAAGTCTTGTTTTGGCTTGACTTTGAGGTCCGAGTCTGCTCTAATAAGCGCATCTCTGGGATGATGGGGTTTATCTGATTCTGGGGTGGTTGAGTTGGCGCCTGCCAAGAGGTTCAGGGTGGTGGCAAGGTTGTATCGGTCCCTAACAATATGGACGTTCTGCCCGGTGATCTTCAGTTCATCTGTATGAATGGTCGGAAGGCAGCCGCAGACGACGACGGTTTCCGGGTGGCAGCGACGCTGGGCTTGGCTGATAAGGTGCCGGCTCTTGGCTGAGGCGACGTGGGTCACGCAGCAAGTGTTGACGACGACTAGGTCCGCAGGTTCGGTGACATCCACGTGAGTGAGGCCGTGGTGTTCGAGCAATTGGCGAATCTGCTGGCTTTCGTATTGGTTGACCTTGCAGCCGAGTGTTAAGATAGTAAAACTGTTCATGATATGGTATAATCTAAGCTTGTTGATAGCCGTTTACAAGACCGACAGTGGATACGCAGCCCGATAAGCGGGAGGTTTGGCATGGCAGCATCGGATGCGATTTGGGCGGTTGATTTAGGCAATAACTCCCTCAAGGCATTGCACTTGGTTGCGGTGGGGGATGCTGTCCAGGTCATTGGGTTCGATCATATTCCGCACGGCAAGATCCTTTCGAGCAGTGGGATCAGCGCCGCGGAGCGGGACGAGTTGATCGCAATCAGCCTGCGGCAGTTTGTCCAGCGCAACGACGTCAGTTACGATCCTTTAATTGTCTCGGTACCCAGCCAGAACAGCTTTGCGCGGTTCGTGACGCTGCCGCCGGTGGAGCAGAAGCGGATCCCGGAGATCGTGCGGTTCGAGGCGGCCCAGCAGATTCCGTTCGACATGGCCGAGGTGCAGTGGGACTACCAGATGATGACAGGGCCGGAGAGTCCCGAGCAGAAGGTGGGAATCTTCGCCATCAAGAACGAGGTGGTCGAGTCGGCCGTGGAGCACTTCGAACGCGAGGACCTGGTCGTTAGCTACGTACAAATTGCGCCGATGGCGCTGTACAACTATCTCCTTTATGACCGCCCGGAGCTGGCGAGATCCGATTCCCGCGCAACGGTGATTATCAACGTAGGCGCCGACAGCACCGACTTGGTTGTTTGCACGCAGTCGGGGGTGTGGCAGCGCTGTATCATGATGGGGGGCAATGCGTTCACGCAGTCCATCGCGGAGACCTTCAAGCTCAGTATCGAGAAGGCAGAGAAGCTCAAGCGCACGGCACCGGTGAGCAAGTATGCTCGACAGATCTTCCAAGCAATGCGTCCCGTGTTTACGGATTGGGCCGGAGAGGTACAGCGATCCTTGGGATTTTACACGAATTCCAATCCGGATGTCAAACTCACTCGAATCGTGGCGATGGGTGGCGGAACGAAGCTTCGGGGACTCCTGAAGTACTTGCAGCAGACGTTGCAGATATCAGTAGAGAAGCCGGACGCGTTCAAAAGGCTGGCCATTGCGCCTGGCCTGTCCACAGCGAAATTCCACGAGAGTGTGGCTGATTTCGGTGTGGTGTATGGCCTCGGACTGCAAGGGCTGGGCTTGGCGCGCATCGAGAGCAACTTGCTGCCTACAAGCGTGGCCCGCTCAATGGCATGGGCGAGCAAGACAAGGTATCTCATTGGCGCGGCGGTCATGCTCTTGGCTGTCTCTCTCATGTGCCTGGGCCGGGTAGGGCTCGATCGTATCAGTTATGCACGAGGCGAGCGCACGCGGTCGGTCACGAAGCGGACGGTCAGCCAGGCGCAAGCGATAATTAGCACGGCCGGTGATATCGAGGCCCAAAAAGTCGACCTGCAGACGCGCGCAAAGAGGCAATTCGAGCTGTTCAAGTATCGCGAGGTGATTCCGGAGATTTACAGTATCGTTGTCTCCTCGCTGCCGAACGCGAAGAACAATCCCGAGCAGAGCCAACTCTATGATGCCTACGCCCGCGGCGATGTGGCAACCGTCAAGAGTATTCCCAGGCCCGAGAGAAAACAGCTCTTTCTAACACACGTGTCCATTCAGTTCTCTGAGAACATAGAGGCCGCGCCGTTTGGCAAGACGGCCTTCATGCGTAAGCAAGCGGTCATGCAGGAGGCCCAAGCGGCAGAGCAAGGCCGCGACGGAGGAAGGGGCGGGGCCGATGGTGGGATGTACAGCGAGCGGATGGGCGGGTATGATCGCTACGCCGGTTACGGCGGCGCCAGCGAGGTGGAGGTGAAGACCGATGCTGGCTTCCTTGTTACCATCGTAGGTTACAGCCCACACAAGGACGTTATGGCCCTGCTGTACCCCCCCAACGTAGATGACAAACCGGAGGAATGGGGAGTCGTCACAAGGCTCAGCAATCTCAAGGGGCCCGCCGACGCGAACAGCCCGTTCGAATTGTACCACAAGGAGTCAAAGGACCATTTTCGCGTTACCAAAGGTGTGGTTGACCTGGGGCCGGAGGTTCCAGTAGGAGTTGGTGTCCTTGGAACTCTGGATGACGGCCGTGGGAGAGCCACGACGACCGTTCCGACGATGGCGGGCGGCTATTTCGAGGGAGCGGTCCTCGCTGACCCGGTAACGGGGGAGGTTATCAGTGCCGAGGAGGTGCTGCGCCCGGACGGCAAACCCAAACTGGACGTTCTGATGAACCCCGTACGAAATGAGCGAGATCACTGGTTCGAAATGAGCTTCAAGCTCAAGTGGAACAGCGCCCCGGAGATGCCGACGAGCCTGACGGCGCAGACGCCTGGTTTGTACCGCTGACGAGAGCATTCCAAGACAGAGGCAAGATGAAATGAAAGCACCGAACATCAACATGGGAGAAATCCTGAAGAAGCTGAGCTTCCTCAGGAACAACCTCGGGCTGCTGGTGCCGATTGTGATCGCGGTTGTGGCATTGCTATTGTTTATTCCCACGCGAATCCTTAGCGGCAAGTTGCGAGCGACCGTCGGGAAGGTGAGCGTCGCAACCGGGCAACAGATTGCCAAACTGACGAAGGACATACAGGAGGCGGCCCCGGCAGACTCGCTGGAGGGCTATATCAACGCCTACACCCAGGATGTCAACCAGATCGACGCCATGATGGCGCAGGCAGTCTACCGCGAGTTGCTCAGATATGACGTCTTTCGCGACACGAACGAGACATCTGTAGTGCTCTTTGAACGATTCGGTCAGCGCTACCGTTCGGGTGTGGAAGCGATCGTGGAGGCTCTGCAGGCGGGCGTGTGCCCCACGGATGCCGAGATCGGGGCGGCCCTGGCAACCGCGCCGCGGTTGGGCGTTGATGGGATGCGGGGAGGGATGTACGATCGCGGTTCTCGTGGACCAACGGCGTCCCGTACCGGTCAGCAGTGGTCCTTTCAGGCTATGACTGAGGTGGAGCGCGGCATTTTCGACGAGATTTGCACGGGCAAAGCCAAGGCCGCAAAGGTCTACGCCACCCCGGCTGACATAGCGGGGTACGCGTACTGGGATGAATGGAAGTTTGAGGATAGGGACAAGGCCTACAGAGAATGCTGGTACTGGCAGATGGGCTATTGGATCATTGAGGACGTTGCGACAACGATTCGGACCATGAACGCGGATTCTCAGAACATCCTTGTTGCCCCCGTGAAGCGGCTGATGAACGTGGGTTTCCAATTGAAAGAAAGCGGGATGGGGATGTATGGGCGTCGGGGGCGACGGAGCAAGGGAGAAGAGTATCCGACCTATGTGATTGACTCGACAAAAGCCTTGGCGACACCATGCACGGGACGGTTCAGTGACGACAATATTGATGTGGTGCACTTCGATGTACGCGTGCTTGTCGATGAGTCTCAGGTCTTATCGTTCATAGAGGCACTGTGCAGCGCCAAGGAGCACAAGTATATGGGATTCGACGGAAAGCAGCGGGAGCAGACCTATCAGCACAACCAGATCACCGTTCTGGAGAGCAATGTGACTCCCATTGAATCGATGAGCATTTCCCATCAGAACTATCGCTATGGCCGGAACCCAGCGATAGAGCTGCATCTAATTTGTGAGTATGTCCTACCCAAGATTCCGGCCTATGAGGATATCAAGCCGAAGCAGGTGAAGGAAGATCTTTCGCCCTCGGAAGAGTCGGAAGGATTGTAACAAGACGTGGAGACGGTGTTATCTGATAGCGGGATGAGCCATGCGTGAGTTGATAGCGAAAATTGGACGGTTCTGTGAGAATCACGTTGAGAAGATCGTGCTCGTAATCGTCGGGCCTGTCTGTGTCTGGCTCTTCTTTACGAGGGTAATCTTCAGCCCCAACGCGG
>CAYNQP010000086.1:0-10460 GCA_964399325.1 uncultured Pirellulales bacterium | reverse complement strand
GACAGTCCGTACGCCAAGTACAGCTTTCAGGACGAGCAGTTCAAAGGAGGGTACGGCCGGCAAGTCCTGGGTGAGACGTGGATCAACCACTACGGAGACCACCAGAAGGAGAGCACGCGCGGCCTGATTGCCGAAGGCATGGACGATCATCCGGTTGTCCGAGGCGTAGGCGAGATCTGGGGGCCATCGGACGTGTATGGCATCACCACCCTGACGGGCGACAGCAAACCGCTGATCATGGGGAGCGTTCTTGCCGGCATGAACCCGACCGACAAGCTCAACCCTGACAAGAAGCCACTGCCTGTCGCCTGGACCAAGACGTATACCGGTGACTTGGGCAAGACATCGCAGGTCTTCGCGACCACGATGGGACATGGAGGTGACTTCCAGGACGCGGATTTCCGTCGGCTGGCGGTAAACGCCTGCTATTGGCACCTGGGCATGGCGGACAGGATTTCACCACAGAGCAGCGTGGACATTGTCGGCAGCTACGAGCCCAACCCCATCGGCTTCGGTGGGCACAAAAAAGGTGTCAAGCCCTCGGACCATCGGATACCGGCACAGCCCTGAACGCAGGTGGAAGTCACTTCCCCGCATTCGGGTCGACCTCGCACGCCACCCGGAAACCGATGAAATCCATCTGCGGCAGCCACCATTTACTCTTGGGTATCTGCGGGTCGTTCATGCGCCACCAGTCCTCTTCATAAGCTCGCGCCGCGCAGCGTACCTCCGCGTCCGGACTCTCGTAGAAGCCGCCGCGAGCCACGTGTACTTTGCCAGCCGCCGGGCCTGTGGGGTTCGTCTTGGCAGCCTCCGCATATGCGGTGGGACTGTAGAAATCGCTGACCCACTCGCGAACGTTGCCCTGCATATCGTAGAGGCCATAGGCATTGGGCCTCTTCGCGGCCACTTCGCGCGGCCCGAAATCGACGTTCCCCTCGTACCAAGCGTATTCGTCGAGCCTATTCGGGTCGTTTCCAAAGCCGAAGATGGACGTCGTCCCGGCCTGGGCGGCGTATTCCCATTCCGCCTCGGTGGGCAAGCGGTATTGCTTGCCGGTCTTGCGCGAAAGCCACTGACAATAGGTCGTCGCGTTGTGCCAGCTCATCCCCATGGCCGGATGCTTCTTGTCGTACCCCATCGTCAGATCGCCGTAGACGGGAGTGGGGCCCGTGATCGCATTGACACCGCTGGCACCGGTTGGTTCGGCGTTCTTCCTGGCCTCCTGCACTCCCGCAAAATCCTTCTGCGCTGTGCCCGTCTCCTGATAGTAGGCCAGAAAAAGTCCAAGCGTCGTCTCAGTGGTGCAGAGATAGAACGGACCGAGGGCGACCTCATGCTGCGGGCCCTCGTCGTCCGCGCGACCGGCCTGGTCCGCCGGGCTGCCCATCAGAAAGCTGCCTGCCGGGAGGAGCGCCATGTCAAACGAGAGCGACTCTCCACCCGTTGTCGTAATGGTCTCCGTGTACCTCTTTGGAAGTCTCCGGTCCGAGGCTGCGGCACAGGCCTCTGTCATGACACCAAGCCCCGCGAGCAACGCAAGCGTCTGCACTAATATGCGACTGCTTCTGACCACCGTATGGCCTCCTTTGTCAGTTCCACGACGATCAGACCTCCGACCACTGGCCGGGAATCGGGACTGGGTAACGACCTTGCGCATCGGCTTGCACCGGTGCGGGACTATCGTAGGTAAGCTTCGCCACGTTGGGACAGAACGTGAAATCAGAGGCAGTAACCTCTTCCCAAGTGACAATCTTTCCGGAGTGAATCGCGGCCCGTCCCATGATGGAAGCCAGATTCGCAAATGCCGTCCGCTGGTCCTTGCAGATATGCACGGTCGGGGTGTGGACATTGCCCACCGAACCGGCGACCACTTTTGAACTCTGCGCCAGAAACTGCCGGCGCGAGGATCGGTCGGACGCCGCCCCCTGTGACTTCAACGTGTGATGTTCGCTTTGGCCTCTCATGGTAGCTCCTTTTCGGAACGTCTCGTACCCGAGCAGATGAACGGAACACCAGATCCTGCAACTGCCCCGTCTTGAGCGGCCGTCTTACACGAACTCCTTGTATTCCCGGTCTATCACAATTCCCGGCTGCGGGACAGGGTACCTGCCCGCGGAATCAGACAGCAGCGGCGCCGCCGAGGCCATCGTCAGCTTGTCCACGTTGGGCGCCATCTCGTGCGGGCAGTTGAACATTTGCTCGTAGGTAATGACATTGCCCGTATGGGCGGCCATGCGACCCATCGAAGTCACCAAGCTGGCGATCGCGCCGCGCTCCACCTCATTGTAGGGTTTGTCCTGGCGAATCGCGTCGATCAGATCGTCCCATTCGAGCTGATACGGACTCGGCTCGGGCTGCGGGAATCTCCAGACGAGGTTCTGCGGGGCCATCTTCTGATCTTTGTACGTCCGGACCTTGCCCGGCGTGTGGCTCGAGGTGGAGATCACTGCCGAGCCCTTCGTGCCGTGAGCATAGCTGCTGAACGCGTTCTCACAGCCATCCATGTTCCGGCCGTCGTAGAGGAGCTTGGTCCCGTCGGTGTAGGTGTACTCGACGGAATAGACATCGAAGTTCTGGTCGACGGAATCGCCGCGATAGTGACGGCCGCCGACGGCGCGGGCCGCGATCGGCCAGGCGCCCTTCATCCACGAGCACTCGTCGATCTGGTGAATGTAGTAGTCGCTGAAGCACCCGCCGCTGGCCCAGAGGAAGCTGTGGAAGCTCCTGATCTGGTAGAGCAGCTCGCTCATACCGCTCGGCTTGGGACCGACGACGGCCGACCGGCCGCTCATGCGGTACGCCCGCAGCGCGATGATATCGCCGATCTCGCCCGACTCGATGCGCTCACGCAGTTGCTGCCGGCCCCTGCAATGGCGAATCATCAGGCCCACCCCGACCTTGAGGTTCTTCTTCTTCGCCTCTGCGGCAAGCTTGAGCATCCTCTTCGTCGAAGGCCCGTCCACCGTAACGGGCTTTTCCATAAAGACATTGATGCCCTTCTCGATGGCATAGGTGAAATGCACCCAGCGGAACGCCGGCGGCGTCCCCAGGATAACAACATCACCGGGGCTCAGGCAGTCTATCGCCTTTCTGTACCCGTCGAAGCCAATGAACCGACGCTCCTGGGGCACGTCGATTTGTTGGCCGCGTACGTTTTGCAGATTCTTGTGGCTGGCGCTGAGACGGTCCTCGAAGACATCGGCCATGGCAACCAGCTTGATCGGGCCGTTCTTGACGGCAAGCGCATCTGCCGCCGCCCCGCTGCCCCGACCGCCGCAGCCGACCAGGGCGACCTTGATGACATTGTCCTGACCAGCGTAGAGGCGGGGAACAACACCCGCGACCAAGGCCGAGGTCGCGGCAATCCGACCGGTGTTCTTTAGAAACTCGCGACGCGATGTGTGCGTTGGTGTGGTTTCGCTCATGATGGGCCTTCTCCTACTGACTGGCGTCTACTCAGGATGTTCCGTTTGCCCCAGGGAATGGCATTGACTCCAGGGCCAAACACCCGCTGGAGTTCATTGTCCCTATTATCTTGATATCACCACAAAACACAAGATCTTTCAGCGTTCTAATCCATTCGAACGCCAACGCCTTGAAATGGCTCTGCCTACACCCCGATGAGTTTGGGCACGCCACGGGAGAACGAATGCCTGGAAGATGTTCGTATTGGCTGAATCGCCTTGGCGGCGGTATCATCGGTGCGGGTTCGTGAGAGCACCTGTGGCCCAGCCGCCCTCGGCTGGGATCACCGCCGAGGGCGGCGGTGCCACATACATCTGCAACAGGCAAAAACACTGGGAAAGGAGCCGCTCATGAAGGGACACCTTCTAATTGGGCTGTTGGCACTTATGCTCACTTCGGGCTGCGCGGGGCAACGCAAGCTTGTTTGGTCTGATGAGTTCGACAAGCCCGGCCTGCCGAACCCGGCTAAATGGGACTACGAGACGGGGTTCATTCGCAACAACGAGCAGCAATACTACACCCGGCAGCGCCAGGAAAACGCCCGCGTCGAGGACGGCATGCTGATCATCGAAGCACGCAAGGAGCAGTGGAAGAACGACGCCTACGATCCTGCCGCCGGCAGCGGACGGCGAAGCCGTGAATTTGCGGACTACACTTCAGCCAGTCTAACCACGCAGGGCAAGGCAAGCTGGACGTGCGGGCGCATCGAGGTCCGTGCCAAGCTGCCATCGGGTCGGGGTACATGGCCGGCGATCTGGACACTGGGGACGAACCGGCGCGAGGTCGGCTGGCCCGCCTGCGGAGAGATCGATATCATGGAGTTCGTCGGCTTTGAGCCGGGAGTTATCCACGCCAACATCCACACCCGGGAATACAACCATGTGCGCGGGACCGGCAAAGGAGACAAGATCGATATCGCCGATGCCTCCGAGGCCTTCCACGTCTATGCCGTCGATTGGGAGGCAGACCACATTGACTTCTTCGTGGACAACCAGAAGTACTTCACCTTCCGCAATGAAGGGACCGGAGACGACGTCTGGCCCTACGACAAGGACCAGCACCTCATCATCAACCTCGCCATCGGCGGGTCCTGGGGCGGGCAGAAGGGAATCGACGACAGCATCTTCCCGCAGCGTTACTGCATTGATTACGTGCGTGTCTACCAGAAGCCGACAACAGAATGATGCCGGCAGATAAGGATCGTAGGCGGCCTTTCGCGTCCGGCCTTGCCAAAGGCCGCATTCTTCGGTTATAGTTCCGCTGCCGGGTAGCTACTTCGTCTATTCATAAGGATTCCCCATGAGCAATGGCGCGGAAAAGATCATTTACTCGATGATGCGTGTCAGCAAAACGTATCACAGCAGAGCAGTATTGAAGGACATCTCGCTTTCTTACTTCTACGGGGCCAAGATCGGCATCCTGGGGCTCAATGGGGCCGGGAAGAGCTCGCTTCTTCGCATCATGGCCGGCATGGACCAGGAATATGGCGGCGAAGCCGTGCTTTCTCCGGGATACACCCTGGGCTTTCTCGAACAGGAACCTCAGCTCGATTCGAACAAGACGGTCAAGGGGGTCGTTGAAGAAGGCCTGCGCGACGTCGTAGATCTCGTCAGACAGTACAACGAGATCAGCGACAAGTTTGCCGAGCCCATGTCCGACGACCAGATGAACCAACTCCTGGAGCGCCAGGGCCTGTTGCAGGAGAAGATCGACCACCTGGATGCGTGGGACATTGACGCGCGTCTGGAAATGGCGATGGACGCTCTGCGTTGTCCTCCGGGCGAAACGGCGATTCGCGTTCTCTCCGGCGGCGAGAAGAGGCGCGTGGCGCTCTGCCGGCTGCTGCTGCAAAAACCGGATATCCTGCTGCTCGACGAACCCACGAACCATCTTGATGCCGAGACGGTGGCGTGGCTCGAACGTCATCTCCAGCAATACGCCGGAACGGTGATCGCCGTGACACACGACCGGTACTTCCTGGACCACGTCGCCGGCTGGATTCTCGAGCTGGATCGCGGACTCGGCGTCCCCTGGAAAGGCAACTACTCGTCCTGGTTGGAGCAGAAACAGAGACGCCTGCAACAACAGGAGAAGACGCAATCGGAGCGTCAGAAAACCCTGCAGCGGGAGCTGGAGTGGATCCACATGTCCCCCAAAGGCCGCCAGGCGAAGGGGAAAGCTCGGATCAGTGCTTACGAGACGCTCCTGAACCAGGACAGTGAGAAACAGGAGCGGGACCTGGAAATCTACATTCCGCCGGGACCTCGCCTCGGCAATTCGGTCATCAAGGCCCAGAACGTGTCGAAGGCCTATGGCAATCGTCTGCTCTTCGAGGCCATGTCATTCGATCTGCCGGCCGGGGGGATTGTCGGCATCATCGGCCCGAACGGCGCAGGCAAGACAACCCTTTTCAGGATGATCACCGGTTTGGAGACGCCGGATTCCGGGTCGATTGTTATCGGTGATACGGTCCGGCTGGCCTACGTGGACCAGGATCGCGATACCCTCGACCCGGCCAAGACCGTGTGGGAAGTGATCTCGGGGGGCAACGACACGATCCGGCTGGGGAGAATCGACGTGAACTCGCGCGCCTACGTCGCGCGTTTCAATTTGTCGGGAACGGACCAGCAGAAGAAGGTCGATACTCTCTCCGGCGGCGAACGCAATCGCGTCCATCTGGCCTGTCTCCTCAAGGAAGGCGCCAATGTACTGCTGCTGGACGAGCCCACGAATGACCTGGATGTCAACACGATGCGGGCCCTGGAAGAGGCTCTGGAACGCTTTGGAGGCTGTGCCGTGGTGATCAGTCACGACCGCTGGTTTCTTGACCGCATCGCGACACACATCCTCGCCTTCGAGGGCGACAGCACGGTCAAATGGTTTGAGGGCAACTATTCAGATTACGATGCGGACCGGAAGAGAAGGCTCGGCAAGGCCGCGGATGCCCCCCATCGGATCAAGTACAGGCACCTGGCGCGTGGATAGGACATCGACTCGGTAACTCCCCTGCCGCGCCCGCCGGCAGAGAGTGCCGGTCGCCTCGTGGCCCGCGGCCGGCTTTCTGTGAAATAACGTGCTCCGAGATGCGACTATGCCTGTAGATGAACGACTGCGCGTCGTGAGAGTATCTTGTCGGTGCATTGACTCGGTCGGAAGGAGCATGAAATGAACAGAATTGCCCGGATGTGGTTGTCGGTCGCAGACCCAGCAGCAAAGAAGTCGCTGAGGCTGGGCCGGAGGATCTGGCGGGAATGGCGCTTTGCGGCATTATTCATCCTCTTTGTAGTCGTGCCTCTGAAATCGAGTCTGGCAGATTGGAACTGGGTCCCCAGCGGCTCGATGAATCCCACTATCCTCGAGGGCGACTTGATCTACGTGGACAAGATCGCCTACGACCTCAGACTCCCCCTCACGCTGCACCGTCTGGCGGAGTGGGCCGAGCCCCAAAGAGGCGACATCGTGATTTGCCTCTCGCCCACCGACGGCACGCGACTGGTGAAGCGCGTGATCGGGATACCGGCCGACACCGTGGAGATGCGAAACAACATGCTCTTCCTGAACGGACAGCCGCTCACCTACGACAGAGCAGATCAGGACTATGTCGGCTCGTTGCCCGAGAAACTGGCCGGAAGCTGTGTGTGTGCTCTGGAGGAATTGGATCAGGCCACGCACCCGGTGCTTAGCATTCCCGCCATTCAAGCGCGGCGAGATTTTGGGCCCGTGACGGTCACTGATGGTCACTACTTCGTCTTGGGGGACAACCGGGACCTGAGCCGGGATTCGCGGTTCTTCGGCCTGGTTCCGCGCCGATCCATACTCGGCAAGGCGAAGGCCGTCATTCTCTCCTTTGACATGACCGACAAGTACCAGCCGCGACTCGGAAGGTTCCTGGCACACTTGCGATAGCGGCGCGAGCCTGCAGATCCGGCTCCGGCACCTGTCAACGCTTGTTGCGGCCTTGACGGCGTTTAGGCCGGTGCCTGCGGGAGGCTTTCTGCTGGCGGTTCTGTGGGGGCATCGTCGCGATGAGGTCTACGGCCGGCGCTAAGTCGAGCTGCCCGGCAGCGGGATGGACGTCGGCGATGTGCACATGGAGGGTCTGGCCCAGTCGCAGCAGCGCGCCGGTGTGCCGGCCCACCAGGCACTGGCTCCGTTCATCGAACTGCCAATGATCCGGCCCCAGGGCCTCACGGCGAATCAGCCCCTCCACACCGTACTCGGGCAAATGAACCGCAGCCCCGAACGCACTCAGACTCACGACCACCCCGTCCAGTTCCTGTCCGACGCGCTGGCGCAGCAGATGAAGGATGAGAATGGTTTTGAGCTCCTGTTCGGCATCTTCGGCCGCCTGTTCGGTTTCAGAGATATGCTGGCCGATTTCCACGAGGTCGGGAAAGACGTATTGACGGCGCGCGCGATCCAGGTCGCCGACGAGATAGGCCTCGAGCGCCCGATGCACCATGAGATCGGCATACCGACGAATGGGACTGGTGAAATGGCAATACTTCGCCGCGGCCAGGGCATAGTGGCCGACGTTCATCGGGGCATAGGTCGCCTTCTCCAAACTGCGCAGGACCAGGATGTTGACAGGCAGCGCGATCCGGGTGTCACGAATCTGATCCAGCAGCGCTTGTATGTCCGCACGCTGGGGCTGCCGCGACAGTGTGACTCCCAGGAGCCTGAGGGTCTGCGAGAGTCGGCCCAGAGCGACCCGATCGGGCTCGGGATGGATACGCCGCATGAAGGGGATGCAGTAGCGATCCAGCAGGCACGCGACCGCAACGTTGGCCTCGACCATGAACATCTCGATAATAGTGTGAGGATAACTGGTGTCCTCCGGCTGGACACCGATCACCTGGCCGGATTCATCTCTCACGAGTTCGGTGGCGAACGCCTGCAGTTGCAGCATGCCCGCCCGGCGCCGCCGGCTCTCAATGCAGCGGGCCAGCGTCTCCATGTCCCGCAACAGCGTCACGACGTCCCCGGAAAAACCACGCTCGTCTCCCTTCAGCACTTGGGCCGCCTGCTGGTACGTCAAACGAGCGTTGGACTTGATGATCGTGTTGGCGAAACGAGCCGACTGGACCTCACCGTCCTTGCTGTAGGTCAGGTAGACGCTCTTGGTGTAACGCGGCTGGTCGGGCTGAAGGGAGCAAACTCCGTTGCTGAGCATCTCCGGAAGCATGGGAAGGGTCCGGCCGGGCAGGTAGACGCTGTTGCCGCGCGTGCGAGCGCTGCGATCCAATGAGGACCCTGCCGCGACAAAGTGGCTCACGTCCGCGATGTGGACTCCGAGGACCCAGCGTCCCTGCCTGTCACGGGTAAGGCTGATGGCATCGTCGAAATCCTGGGCGTCCGGCGGATCAATGGTGATGATCAGACGACCTGTGAGATCCTGGCGGCCGCGCGTGTCTCGCGGGTCGAAAGCCTCCCTCGCATTGCTGGCCTCCACGAGGCTGGCCGGCTCAAAGGCATCGTACAGGCGGTGACGTTGGATGATGGCCGAGGTCTCTGTGTCGGACCGGCCCGGACGCCCCAGGACTTCCGTAATCACGCCGCGAGCAGCCTGGGATCGCGTTGGGTAGGAGCGGATAGCCACCGCGACCTTGTCACCGTACCGGACACGTCGGGTGTCCACACCTTCAATCGCAATAGGACGGAAGAAGTCTCCCCCATCCGGCTGAACCACCCAGCCGTCCTGTTCCTGGCGCAACGTCCCGACCACGCTCCGATGAGCGCGATCGAGAATCCTGACCACCTTGCCGGTGAGGCGACCCGGATCGTTGCGGCGGGCGATTTCCGCCACGACGCGATCCCCCATCATGGCGCTGCCGGTCGATTTGGCCGGGATGAACACGTCCGCATCGACGGAAGACTGTTCGGGCGTGATAAAGCCATAGCCGCGCGCATTGGCTCTGAAGACACCCGTGATTTCACCCGCCAGCGAGGGCAGACTGACCACATTTCCACGACCCACAATCACGCTGCCTTCCGCAGACAACGACTCCAGCGCCTGGCGAAAGGCCGTTCGGGCCTCACCACCAATGCCAAGCTCCTGTTCGAGATGAGCCAGCTTGCGCGGAGCGCCATCCTTCTGCAGGAGGTGCAGAATGTGATTTCTAAGGATATCGTGCATACATGACACCTGTCGCCGTGACATCCTTCCAAGAGGAGTTCACGACAGTCCTGCCCTCTTCGAACGGCCCGGCGGCACCTGGAGAGATCGACAACTGCCGTCCCATACCGCTGGTCTCCATTCTACCCCATCAGAGGCTGCATTGCCTCCTTCGAGTGGTATCTTGCCGAACCGGCTCGGTCAACTCATCCGGGGTGCGACCGCAGGCAGTGGAAATGGAGTTCTACGAAGGGCCCGACGTCACCAGCAAGACCGGCTATGGGAATTGCCAATGGCTCTATCCCTTGGACCAACCCTAACCTGTATCCAACGCATCCGCCCGCTACTGGCTCTTGGCCTGCTCGTAGAAGACCATGGCGGGCGAGCCGGCGAAGCTGATGCCCATCCAAGCAGCTTCGTCGATCTCGTCCTGGGTGAAGCCCTTCTTGCGGGCGCTTGCCAGGTGCATCTTCAGGCAAGGCTCGCAGCGCGTCGCCACCGATAGCGCGATGGCCATCGCCTGTTTCGTGTAGGCGTCCAGGCCGTGAGGCGAGGAAGCGGCGCTGAGGAAGACTTCGAACTTGGCCTTGACCTCATCCATCGGCGAGCTGCCTGTGTCGCTGCGGGCCGTGGACATTGCGGCTTCGGCACAACATGCGACTTCGGCCGTCTCGGTCTTGGCGTTCGCGGGTGATGCCGCCGCCGAGGGCTTGCCCTGTCCGATCTTGGGAATGGTGCGGGTAGCGGTCGTGCGCAGGAAGATTCGAGCGCCCTTTTCATTCCTGACACCAGCGCCACGCCACCCGTGAAGACAATGGGGACATTTACCTTCCGGCCGGCCACGATATCTTCGCGCGGCGTGTGGGCGGCCAGCAGT
>CAYNQP010000085.1:0-10465 GCA_964399325.1 uncultured Pirellulales bacterium | reverse complement strand
CATTCGTACACGGTTGACGCACTCCCTGGAGGTGTCATCGGTCGCTCGGGGTCTGGGAATCGCAATTGGGAAATGGCTTCTTGACGGGAAACTCATCAAGCCGGGCATGGAACGCTCGATCGAAGCGATTGCAGCCACTTGTGGCCTGATCCACGACCTTGGCAATCCCCCGTTTGGACACTCTGGGGAGAAGGCTATTCGCCACTGGTTTCAGAAGCGTTTCGGCCCCAAGAAGCTAGGTGGCGATTTGAACGGCAAGGATCAACTCGTTCAAGACTTTCTACAATTTGAGGGTAATGCGCAGTCGCTTCGGTTACTCACCAAGCTTCAAATATTGGCTGATTTCAATGGATTGAACCTGACTTTCGGAACATTGTCTGCATCCTGCAAGTATATTGCACCGTCGCATGAGTCCGGCGACAATGGCGATCATGCCAAATCTAAACCCGGTTACTTCGCATCTGAGAATGACATCGTTAAGCAGATTCGGCAGAAGACCGGCACAGGCAAAGCCAGAAATCCCATCAGCCATCTGGTTGAAGCTGCTGACGACATTGTGTATTCGGCGGCCGACATAGAGGATGCCGTCAAGAAGGGAGTGCTTGCATGGCGCACGGTTGAAGAGGATTTGGAAGGGGAGAAGGACGCCGCGATAGAAGACTCGCTGAGCGGAATGACACGTATCCTCAAATCGGGCAATGACGAGATGCCAGACGGTTTGCCGGGCGATATCTATGCTTCGGCCTTTCGCACTTCTTCAATTGGTGTTGTCGTGCAAGCCGTCGTGAAGGTGTTTCGGTCGCAGTACGACAAGATCATGGCTGGGGAGTATACCGGAGAACTGATCAAGGACTGTGATGCTTGGCCACTCGTCAAGAAACTCAAGGATTTGGGAAGTGCACGAGTATACTGCACACCCTCGAATCTGAAGCTTGAAATAATGGGGCGCCACGTGATATGTGATCTCATGGATGTCTTTTGGGAAGGAGCCGAGGTGCTACCCATTGATGGTTTCCTCCCAAAGACGACGACTTTTCCAGGCAAAGTGTGTGCGTTGCTTTCGGAGAACTACCGTCGTGTGTTCTGCAACTCGGTCAAAACGATGCCAGAATTGCCGGAGCAATACCACCGGTTCCAACTTGTGACTGACTACGTGTGTGGGATGACAGACACATTCGCCAAACGGCTGCATGCAGAGTTGATGAATGGATAAGGGCGCCACAATAACCCTGCTCAAAGCGATGTTGCTCAAGGACGTGGCATACTTGTGCCGTCGTCGCGATCGTCTTTGGAGCGAGCCGATTGTACGCACACTTCAAGACATTCGCAGGGCGAATGTCCGCGCCGTACTTTTTGGGGGCACGCTCCGGTCGTTGCTGTTGTCACGGCTGCAGGATCAGCGGTTCGGGCGGCCTCGCGATATTGACATCGTGGTCGCGGGTACCAGTCTTGACTCATTGCGAGAGAAGTTCCGCTCAATTATCACAAGGGAAACACGCTTCGGGGGGCTTCGACTGGAGCGTATGAACTGGCAATTCGATGTATGGCCCCTTCATCGCACCTGGGCGTTTGTCGAAGATGGCACGCGGGAGCCACGCTTTTCCGCCCTGCCATGGACGACCTTCTTCAATCTTGAGGCCATTGCGGTTGATGTTTGGGTTCGTCCGGGACGTTCAAGGACTGTCTATTCGGGTGATGATCAGTTTTTTGAAGGCGTGATGTCACAGACTGTCGAAATCAACCGAGAAGATAATCCTTTTCCGACCCTATGCGTTGTACGCGCGCTTGTGCTAGCATCGTCTATAGGATTCGCGGTCGGACCCCGCCTGGCTCGCTACCTTACCGTCAATGGCCCTGGCCTCTCCGACGCTGAACTTGAGGGAATGCAATTGAAGCACTATGGTCGCATACGCTGTGAGGTGGGCACAATGCGGAAGTGGCTGGAGCATGTGTCGTCTTGTCACGCGCGCAACAGCCGTTCCCCGATCACCCTTCCGGTGCCCAAACAGTTGAGACTATGGCCTGAGACAAAGGCCCCCCAGCCACGGATGAGCTTTCACGTTCTCTCAGATTCCAAGGAGAGTGCGGACTGTTTGGCCCAATCCGTGGCGGACCAGTGAACCGGGCTTGTTTACGACGGTCATCTCTGCTCTCCTGATGCGATTGCTGCTGGTCGAGAAACACGATGCTTCATTGATGGTGCGCGGGGAGGAGCGCCAGCGTAATCTCCTTGTCGCTGAAGTCGAGTCTCTCGTTGCCAATGATCTGGTAGGCTTCGTGTCCTTTGCCGGCGATGAGAACGATGTCGTTCGGCCGGGCCCCTTCAATCGCCAGCTCGATGGCTTTCTTGCGATCTGGTTCAACCGTGATTGTTGCCGACCTGGGATGGCGGAAGCCGGCGACGATGTCGTCGATGATGGCTCCCGGATCCTCGGTTCTCGGGTTGTCGCTGGTGACCACAATCGAGTCGGCCAGCGCTTCAGCGACTTGGGCCATGCGGGGCCGCTTCGTCTTGTCTCTGTCGCCGCCGCAGCCGAATACGACGATGAGTTTGCCTTTGCACAAGGGCTTCAAGGTCTCCAGTACGTTTTTCAAGGCGTCGTCCGTGTGGGCGAAATCGACAATGACGGAAAACTCCGCAGCACCGACCTTCTCTAAGCGCCCGGGTATGGCCTGCAATGACGATAGCCCGGCCGCGACGGTTTCCAGATCGAAGCCGGCTGCCAAGCACAATCCCGCTGCGGCCAGGTGATTGGCCACATTGTACTTGCCCACCAGGGGTGTCACGACCTGTGCCTTGCGCCCGTCGCATTCCAAGGTGAAACGCGTTTCTTCCACCGTCATCGACTCGATATGGGCCGTGATGTCGGCAGGCTCATCTACAGCATACCAGCGGACGCAAGCCTTTGTCTGCGGCGCGATGACCTGAGATTCCGGCGCTTGGGCGTTCAGCACGGCGGTCGCTCTCGGTGCCAGTGATGCGAACAGCCGGGCCTTGGCGGCCAAGTACGACTGCTCGGTCTTGTGATAGTCCAGGTGATCGCCCGAAAGGTTCGTAAAGGCGGCCGCCTGGAAATCGATCCCCGCCAGCCGCTCCTGGCTCAGTGCGTGACTGCTGGCCTCGATCACCATGTACTCGGCGCCCGCCTCGACCATCTGCCTCTGCATCTCAGCGAGGGTCAGGCTGTCGGGCGTAGTCAGCGACGCGGGAGTAATGCCCGAGCCGGTATCGTAGACAACCGTTCCCATTAGGCCGCACTGCTTGCCGGCGTGCCTGATACACGCGTGGACGAGGAAGGCGACGGTGGTCTTGCCGTTCGTGCCGGTCACGGCCAGGTTTGTCAGACGCGCCGCAGGGTTGCCCTTGGCCGCCTGAGCCAGAAGACCGACGGCCCGGGCTGAGTCCGGCACGGTGATCCGCGTATACGCGCCGGCGGCCCCGTGGTCGTCCTGGCAGACGATGTACCCGGCGCCGTTGGCCAAGGCCCGGTCGATGAAATCGTGCCCGTCGCAGGTCGCCCCCTTGACGGCGACGAAGACATCGCCCGCGCGCACCAACCGCGAGTCCACGCGAACCTGCGGTGCGGCGTCTGAGGAAACCAACGTCAGCAGTTCATCGAAGGTCATGGTTACACACTTCTTCTTTGCGGCGCTTTCTGCAAATCGGCCTGACTTCTTGGAAGGGACTATTCTACGCCGCGAGCCCGGAAGCTGCAATGGCGCAGCACCCGCCGCGGCGCGGGGGGGTGCCTGGCTCTCTCTATCGGCATCCGCGGCGATTTGGGATGAAAAACGCCGGTGCAGCGCCTATAATGGCGTCTGTGACGCGCACCGCTTCGGGCCCGGGCAGTATGGAGTACGGAGTCTCATGGCAGGTTCGCACGCTTCAACTTGTTTTCCGGGAAGGGATAGGATGATTAAGACAAAGCATCTGAGCATCGTCTTGCTGCTTCTGGCCACTGGTCTGCCCGCGCAGGTACAGGGCGAGACGGAGTATCTGGCCGTTTTTATGCAGGGCAAGAAGGTAGGCTATGCCGTTCACACCCGTCGCGTCGAAGGCGACAAGGTCATCACGAGCGAGGACGCGAGCATCACCATAAGCCGCGTAGGCGTCCCGCTAACGGTCAAGATGACCGAGACGAGCGTCGAGACCGCCGACGGCAAGCCCCTGAGCTTCGAATCGGTGCAACAACTGGCCGTCATAACGACGAAGATCTCCGGCACGGTGGACGCCAACGGCCTCGTCGAGCTGACCTCGTCGTCGATGGGGGTGCCGCAGAAGACCACGATGCCTTGGCCCGAGGGGGCCGTCATGTCCGAGGGCCTGCGCCTGCTGACGCAGCGGAAGGGTCTCAAGGCCGGCACGGCCTACACCGCAAGGATCTTCACCGCCGGCATGATGCAGGCGCTCGACGCCAACATCGTCATCGGGGAAAGCAAGAATGTCGACCTGCTTGGCCGCGTCGTGAAGCTGACCGAAGTGACCACCACGCTCAATGCGCCGACCACCGGCCAGATCACGAGTACCGGCTATATCGATGATGAGATGCGAACGTTGAAGAGCAGCGTGCCGATGGCCGGGATGCAAATCGAGATGGTCGCCTGTGCCAAAGAATTTGCCTTGGGCGATAACGACGTGCTGGAGCTGATCGGCGCGATGTTCGTCGATAGTCCGGTGTCGCTGGGCAATCCCGGTTCGGCCTCCGCCATTACCTACTGGCTCGCTCCCAACCCCGGGCCTGAGTTCACGATCCCGACGACCGACAACCAGAAGGCCGAGCGCCTGGCGGACGGCACGATCAAGCTCGTCGTCAATCCCGTCGTCGCGGCCGCGGGCGGGGCCTTTCCGTACCGAGGCAGCGACCCCGCACTGCTCGAAGCGGTCCAGCCGACGCTGTTCCTGCAAAGCGAGCGCAAGGAAATCATCGAGCTGGCCCGCAAAGCGGTCGGCAACACGAAGGATGCCGCCGAAGCCGCCCGGCGGATCGAGTCGTTCGTGGCGGACTACATCGAGGACAAGAGTCTGTCGGTCGGCTATGCCTCCGCCGCCGAGGTGGCCGCCAGCCGGCAGGGTGACTGCTCGGAGTTTGCGGTCCTGACCGCCGCGCTGTGCCGGGCCGTAGGCATCCCCTCCCAGGTCATCGCGGGAATCGCCTACGTCAAGGACTTCAAGGGCCACGAGGGATTTGGAGGCCACGCCTGGACGCAGGCGTACATCGCGGGCGAGTGGGTTGGTCTCGATGCCGCCTTCAAAGGCAGCGGTCGCGGCGGCTACGACGCCGGGCACATCGCCCTGGCCGTCGGCAACGGCGAACCCGCCGACTTCCTCAACATGGCCAGCACCCTCGGCCGCTTCAAGATCGAAAAGCTCGAAATCCAAAGGGCTCGATAGAAGCGCTTTGGCACACGTCTCATTGGTCCAATAGGTCCCATTGACCTATTCGAACTGGATGTCTGCGGCGATGAATTCGACGTTGCTGTTGCCGTTGTAGTTGTTGATCTGGGCTTCGTAGGCGACGTTGAAGGACTCGCTTTCGAGCAGCTTCTTTTCGAGATGGCCCATGCGAAAGCCGACACAGCGAATGGTGCCGGTGTTGTCGGTGATGGCGAATTGCAGGTGGTCGCCCTTGACGCCGACTCGCCTCGGCGCCGCGGCCAGGCGCAGGCCCTTGGTGGCGAAGATCGGTTTGGGATTGCCCTCGCCGAACGGTCCCAGCATGTCAAGCTGGCCGACGGCCTCGCGCGTGAATTGCCGCAGGGGCGTCACGGCGTCGATGTTCAGGTGAGCGACCACGTCCTCCTCCTTTAGATGCTCGGTCGCGTACGCTTCGAAGTCAGCCGTGAAATCGTCGATCCGGCCCGGCTCGATCGTCAGGCCGGCCGCCATCGTATGGCCCCCGAAACTCGTCAGATGATCGCCGCACGCCTTGATGGCGCTGAGCAGGCAGAAACCCGGGATCGAGCGGGCCGAGCCCTGGGCCACCCCGTTCTCGCCGGGCGAGGCGTTAATCATGATCGTGGGCCGGTAGAACCGGTCGACGATGCGCGAGGCCACAATACCGAGCACGCCCGTGTGCCAGCCCTTGGCGGCCAGCACGATACTCCGGCGGTCGGGGTGATTGAACCCCTTCTCCACGACCATCTGGCAGGCGGTCTTGACGATCTTGCGCTCGCATCGCTGCCGCTGGGTGTTCTGGTCCTTGAGGTATTCGGCGATCTGCCTGGCCCGTGTCTCGCTGGTGCAGGTCATCAGCTCGACCGCCAGGCGGGCGTGGCCCATGCGTCCGGCGGCGTTGAGCATCGGGGCCAGCTTGAACCCAATCGCGTAGCTGTCCACCCCCTGCCCCGTCAGACCGGCTGAAGCGATCAGGGCGCGCAGGCCGCAGAGCTTGGTCTCGGGCAACGTCGCCAGCCCGAAGCTGGTCAGGACATGGTTTTCGCCCCGTAGGTCCACCACGTCGGCGACCGTGCCGATGGCCGCCAGGCTGGTGGCATTGAGCATGAACTCCCGCAGCTCCGGTTCGAGGCGCGGCCCCCGGCTGAACTCATCGGCGAGCGCCCAGGCCAGCTTGTAGGCCACCGTCGCACCGGCCGAATCCTGGTTGGGATACGTCTCATCCAGCACTGGGTGCACGACCGCCACCGCCTCGGGCAAGGTTGGCTCGGGCTGGTGGTGGTCGGTGATGATCAGGTCCACGCCCAGCTCTTTGGCCAGGTCGGCGGCCGGCAAGGCCGTGATGCCACAATCCACCGTTACCAGCAGCCTCGTCCCCGCCTCGGCGAGGGACCGCACGGCGTCCAGATTCAGGCCGTAACCTTCTTCGATGCGGTGGGGAATGTAGTAATCGACCTCGGCCCCGAGCAGCGTCAGCAGTTCCCAGAGGATCGAGACGCCCGTGATGCCGTCGACGTCGTAGTCGCCGTAGACGGTGATCTTCTCCTTGCTCTCGACGGCGCGTTTGAGGCGTTGCACGGCCGGCTCGATACCGGGCATTTGGTCCGGACGGATGAGTCCGGTGAGCTTGGGCCGCAGGAAGCCATTGGCCGTCTGCGTCTCGGTCATGCCGCGATTGACCAGCACCTGCGCTACCAGCGGCGAGATCTTCAGCGCCTGCGCCAACGGCCCGACCCGGTCATCAGCGGCGGGAATGATCCAAAGCTTCTTTTGCGTTCTTGCCGATAGCAGCATCTATCACTTGCGTCCAATGGTTTCGTCGGAGAAACGGCACCCCGACCGCTCTTATATCAGAAGCCCCGCTCGGCCGCAAGGACTCTCTGGGCCAGCGCCGCACAATCCGAGCGGGCCCTGCCGCCGCAGGCATGCTCGCAAGCTGCAAAGGAGGTTCAGGAGGGCAAACTCGGCCACCTTTTTCGCTTTTATCTTTGATTCGGCTCCTGACGTCAGCCATAATGCGACCCACAACAGTGAGCGCGACAACCTTGAGACGGTGAAACGAACGGGCAGGATGGGCTTTACGCCCGCGCTGACCGTTCTACGCATCCATTCCATCATAGTTAGGGAGCAATCCCGGGAGGTGAACCATGGACGAAACGTCAGTTCCCATCACGATCGATGACGTGAAGCGACTGCCTGACTTCAGATTCAGCCGGTGCAGCTACTTCACGGCGGAATGCGACCTGCCTTCGTCGAATTGGAGGCTCGAGCTGGAGGGCCGCCAGATTCCGATTCTCCTGGCCGGCGGTGCGGGAATCATCTTCAGGCCGTCTCTCGACGAGCCGCGGTTCACAGATCGCGACCAGATAGAACATCTCTTCGACGCCCTTGAGGCGGATCTCCAGCTCTCGGTCGGAACCGGGGATATTTGGATACCGAACGAGCTCGTGGAGCCCATCCTGAACCAGAGGCGGCTTGAGCCGCGCGGGGTCACTCTCCGGATCGGATACGATCTATTCGTCGCCGCCATGCAGTACCGCACCGACAGAATCGACCGTGAGCAATTCGAGACGATGGCCCGCGCGTCGCGCGACGCCGTAACCTTCTTGATGGCGGAACACGAGGCGTTCAAAGCCTGGCGCGGCATGCAGATCACCCTGGCCAAGCAGCAGTACCCCAAGAACGGAAAGTTGGCGTTGACGTACAGCAAGGATTCCAAGGCCTCTGGGGGCAAGGAGGTGCAGACCGATGAGTAGTTTAAGCGTTACCGTGATCGACGTCGGCTGGGGCGATTCGATCCTGCTCGCGTGGGAGGACGCCGGGCATCGCCGCTTCGGCCTGATCGACAGCAATGACACCGTGTCTCTGCGGTCGTCCTACATCTTCTTGAAGCGCTTCTTCGAGAAGGCGGATGTGGACACGTCAGCCAAGCCGGTGTTCGATTTCGTTATTCTCTCGCATGCCCACACCGACCACGGACAGGGCCTCAAGGCCCTCATGTCTGAATTCGGGACCCAACAGTTCTGGTATCCGAAATCGGCCGAGACCGGTTCCATGGCCAACCTGATCCGCTACGCGCGCCGCTCGACGAATGTCCAGCATCACCAGGCGATCGACGCCTCCAAAACATTGCCGCAGTTTGGTGATGCCCGAATGGCCGTGCTTTGGCCGAGATACGGACAGATAAGCAGCAATGAGAATGACAACTCCATCGTTCTGGCCGTGACGTATGCCCACGTGACGTTTCTGCTGACCGGTGACGCCGAGGGGGACGTGTGGCAGGAGATTGCCGCCGGCATACCGGCCACCACGCGCATGTTCAAGGTGCCCCACCACGGGTCCGTCAATGGCACCTTCCACAACGGACAGCAGACGCCCTGGTTGGATCACTGCCCGGCGCAGGCGAGGTTGGCCATCAGCAGTCACGTGCGTCCGTTCTCTCATCCGGACCCGGAGGTCGTGACCGCATTCGTCGATCGAGGGTTCACCTATTTCCGAACGGACGAGCACTACCACATCGGCTTTACGACCGATGGGAATGCCGTCGAGACGACGTACTCGCACGCATAGATCGGCGGGGTGAGGCACCGGCGGCGCTCAAGCCGGCCGCTCCAGGTCGCGCGCGGAATGTCGGTCGGCGCTCAGCCAAGATCTTGATGCCCTGCAATCTGCACCGACACATTGCTCCCTTTTTTGGGCGTTTTTCGGCGCTTGGGCCTTGACGAGGGCCTATTGCCCGCTATAATGGTATGTGATTGGAAAAGGCGGGCCAAAACAGCATTATCATAACCGTCTGCCATCATACTCTGCTTATCATTTCATAACGGCCCCGCCTTCGAGTGCGAATTCGGTTCACGTATTGGGAGCGAACCGACCTGAGACGATTCTTGATGCTTGCCTCTGCGGCGCGACGGACGCGCAGCGCAGTTGGTTGATCGTGCGCGATACCCGAAGGCGCACCGTGCGTCTTTCATCTGTCATCATAAGACTATGTGATAAATGAGAGGGAACCGACATGGCATCATCAAAGAATCATCCCAAGGCGGGCCTGGCGCCCGCGATCATCCTCGTGCTGGCCTCCTGCACCGTAATGTGGGCCGTCGAATTCGCCGGGGGGACCGGTGAACCGAACGACCCGTACCAGATCGCCACGGCCGAACAATTGATCGACATGGGGCAAGATCTTGCTCTACATGACAAGCACTTCGCCCTCGTGGCCGACATCGACCTGGATCCGTTCCTTCCGGGGCGAACAGTCTTCCAGGGAGCGGTGGTCTTCTGGAAGCTTCCTGGCGGCCGGAGCGGTTGGACTCTGGGTGGACTCGAGGGCAGCTTTGACGGCAAGGGTCATGCGATCCGCAATTGCGTGATCTACCGGCCGAACACCACATCCCGCACTGGCGTGTTCGGCCTCATCGGTCCCCAGGGCCGCGTTTCCAGCTTGCGAGTCGAAGACGCATGGATAGGAGACTCCTTGGCGTCAGGCTCTTCGCTGTATTCATCTTACGGCGGCATTCTCGCCGGCGAAAACGCCGGCACAGTGGTCAATTGTTCTGCAACCGGCACAATCGTCGCCGGCTCCGTAACGTCTGACTATACCGTGGCCGGACGCGGCGGGTTGATTGGCTACAATACGGGAACCATTTCCAAGTGCTATACGCAAGCTCACGTGTCCGGCTCTGAAGCCGGCGGGATCGCTGGCGTCAATGCCGGCGTCGTGCTGAATTGCTCTGCCGGCGCGTATGTCTTCGGTGGTGCCGCCGGGGGACTGGTGGGGCGCAATGACGACACAGGGCGAGTCATTCTCTGTTCTTCGAGTGGATACACCTCCGGCAGCACAGACGGCGGTGGACTCGTCGGCACTAACGGGGGCACGATACAGTACTGCTCTGCCGAAGGATACGTCTCCGGCGGCTATCCCGGCGGGCTCATAGGCAACAACAGCGGCACTGTTCGAGAAAGCTACGCCTCTGCCTGGGTTTCCAGCGGTGGCGGACTGGTCGGGAACAACACTTCAGAGGTGATCAACTGCTACGCCACAGGTCTGCTTGATCCGAATCCGAGCAGTTT
>CAYNQP010000084.1:7294-10515 GCA_964399325.1 uncultured Pirellulales bacterium | reverse complement strand
TCGTGAAGTTCTCTTTTCGCCTCCTCGTGAACTCCGAAAGCTTGTCCAACTGCGCCAATCCAATGGCACACTGCAGATCCAGGGGTTTCAGATTGTAGCCGAGATGACTGTAGACGTACTTGTGATCGTACCCCGGGGGCAGATGCGGGAACGTGTGGCCGAACCGCTTGTTGCAGGCACCCAGTGGGTTGGCCTGACCGGTTTGGCAGAAGCAGTCCCGGCCCCAGTCCCTCAACGACAGTGCGGCGCGAGCGATTTGCGGATTGTCGGTCGCCATCGCGCCGCCTTCACCCATGGTGATGTGATGCGCCGCGTAGAAGCTGTATGTGGATACGTCCCCGAACGTTCCCACGAGTTTCCCGCCGTAACGCGAGTCCAATGCGTCGCAGGTATCCTCGATCACGTAGAGATTGTGTTGGGCCGCAATTGCCATCAGCCGGTCGAGGTCGGCGGGGTTGCCCAGGGTGTGCGCAAAGCAGAGGGCTCTCGTTCTGGGCGAAATAGCCGCTTCCACCTGCTCCACATTGATGTTGTAGTCGCCCAATCCGACATCCACGAAGACGGGAACCAGATGGTTCTGGACGATGGGAGCGACCGTGGTTGGAAAGGCGGCGGCCGGCGTGATGACCTCGTCTCCCTTCTCCAAAGGCGCTTCGACGAAAGTAGAGCACAACGCGCCGACGGCCAGGAGATTGGCCGAGGAACCGGAGTTGCAGACAATGGCCCTCTCCAATCCAAGATAGTCTGCCAGTCGCTGCTCGAATTCACGACCTTTCGGCCCCAGCGTCAGCCAGAAGTCCAGGGCGGAATCGACGAGAGCCTGCATCTCCTTCGCATCGTAGACCCTCCCCGCATAGTGTACGCGCGTTGCGCCCGGGATGAATCGGTCCTGCTCTTTCCGCAGGTCCCAGAGCCTTGCGACGCGTTCCAGGATCTCATCTCTCAGTTGTCTTTCGTGTTTATCCATTTATCCAGCGCAGGTTGGTATCCAAACTCAGTGTCACAAGACTTCTTTGTACCACCTGAAGGTCTCGCGGATGGCGTCGGCAAAGTCGGTCATGGCGTGCCATCCGATGCAGTTGGTCATCTTGGAGCCATCCAGTCGCTGCTCCGCGATCTCTCCTTTGGCCTTGTCCAGCACCTCGATTTGGACCGATTCGCCGAGGATGTCGCTGATTCGCTCGACGATCTGAGTGACAGTCAGGACGTTGCCGCCGGCCAGATTGAATGCTTGTCCCTTGGTTACGTCCATATTCTCGGCCAGGCTGATGTACCCATCGGCCGCATCCTTCACATAGATGTATTCCCGGATGAGTTTGGCATTGCTGCGTATCTTGAGAGGCTGATGCTTGATCAGGGCTTCCAGCGTGCCGGGCACGATCCGGCTCATGTTGAGGTCGCCCGGCCCGAACACGTTGGCGCAGCGGGCGATGGCTATCGGCATACCGTAGATGTCCGGATGGGCGTAGACCTGCGAGATCAGATCGGCGCAGGATTTCGAGACATCGTAGGGTGTTTTGCCTTCCAGCCGATCGCTCTCCTGGTATGGCATCCCCGTACCTGGCCCGTAGGCCTTGTCGCTGGAGACAACCACGATTTCTGTCGCGTGGGAATACAGCCGGGCAGCCTCCAGAATGTGGACGGTTCCCAAGATGTTCGTCTGGAGGGTTTCGAGTGGGTTCAGCAGGGCAGTGGTTTCAATCGGCTGGGCGGCCAGATGCAGGATTGTTGTGATCTCGTACTTAGACAAGATGTCGGCGACCTTGCGGAATTCCTTCACGTCTCCGATCACCACGGTGGATCTCAGGTGCAATCCGCACTTCTGGAAGTAGCTTCGAGGATCGAAGTCCCTCACGAGGGACACGATGTTGGCCCCCGTCTCCGCGAGTCTCTCAACGAGGTGCGAGCCCTTGAACCCTCCGGCTCCGGTCACCAGAACATTCTTTCCTGCCCAGAACGCGCTGTTCATTTTCGCCAGATCTCCCAGGGCGCATCCTGTTGCTGGATCCGATTCAGCTCATCAACGTCCTTCTGCGTATCCATGTTCTTCCAGAATCCTTTGTGTTCGTAAGCGGCCAACTGGCCGTCCTGCACCAGTCTCCGGAGCGGTTCCCGCTCCAGGATACAACTATCGTCATCGGACAGATAGTCAAAGATCCTACGATTGAAGACCATGAAACCACCGTTGACGAGATCTCTCATGTCCGGCTTTTCGTCAAACTTCGTGACGACTCCGTCCCTTGACTCGACCAGGCCGAACCAATACGTCGGCCTGACGGATGTGACGGTTCCGATCTTGCCCATGCGCTTGTGGTACTCGTACAAGGCGTGCAGATCAATATCTGCGAGTCCGTCGCCGTATGTGACAAAGAAGTCTTCATCCCCACCGAGGTGTTTCTTGATGCGCGCGATCCTGGCGCCGGTCATGGTGTCCATTCCTGTGTCTGCAAAGCATATCGTCGCGTCCAGGTGCGAGTCGCTGGTCAACATGGACTTGCGGCCGCTGCTCAGATCCAGCACGAAATCGTGGGTCATCTCCTCAAGGTGCAGGAAGTACTCCTTGATCATGCGTCCCTTGTATCCGAGACACAGGACGAAATCGTTGTAGCCCTGGTGACTATAGAGCTTGATGATGTGCCATAGGATGGGCATTCCCCCGACAGTGACCAGGGGCTTAGGCCTGAATTCCGTTTCATGGTCGAGACGCCTTCCCTTGCCGCCGCACAGTATGACTGTCTTCATCGTTAGGTCCCCAAAACTTGTGATCCATGCGTTTGGGCGTCCTCTTCTCAAAGCCGTGAAATCGTCGTCACCTGCAGGTTGTGTACATGCCCTATTCCCCGCACACGGCTTCGGCTCGATGTTATCGGGCACGGCTGCCTTGCTGCCCACAGCTAATGCGGATGTGTGCATGTTCACGGATAGTCCGTCCGACGGGCCTATCGGCACAAAGGTCGGGCAGTCTTTAGCCGGATGCATGCGAGATTCATTGGACAATCACGCCAGTACGCAACAAGCCGGTCTCTCCAGAGTACGGGTCTAGACTCATCCCATGGGCGCGAAGAGGTCCTTAGTCCATACGGAACACCGGCGCGACAGAGAACGAGGACAGTTCTCTGATCGCGGAGCCTGACGCCTGCTGCAAGCCGAGGAATGCGAAGTGCGGGTGCAACATTTCCAGGACAATTGTAGCATTTGGGCGGAACCCGAGGTCCTGACGG
>CAYNQP010000084.1:3329-7194 GCA_964399325.1 uncultured Pirellulales bacterium | reverse complement strand
GTGCAACATTTCCAGGACAATTGTAGCATTTGGGCGGAACCCGAGGTCCTGACGGGCTGCCGCTGGTGCAATGACGTCCAGAGTCTGTTACCCTAAGTGGCTTGGCGGCGAGGTGCTGCTTCGCAGAGTAACAAACCCATCCTGTGGCTACGACGGCTGATTCCGGCCAGGAAAGGAACGAACGCATGGCCGAGTTATCCAAGCGAGTGTTGTTGTCTCTTCTGATCGCGACGATTTCAGGCGGCTTGGCCCGCGCGGGATTCAGACATCCAGGTTTGCTGCACAGCCGGGTAGACTTGGAGCGCATGAAGCGGATGGTCCAAGCTGGACAAGAGCCCTGGACGGGCGGGTTCGAGGTGTTAAAAGCCGACCACGCCTCTCAGGCAGATTATCGGACGCGTGGACCGGGCGAAGAGATTGGACGCAGTCCCAGTGTCAATTTCGGCCAGTTCGATCAGGACGCCAATGCCTCCTACCAATGCGCGCTGAGGTGGAGTTCTTTCGCAAAGTGCCCACGGTTTGGGATGAAACGAAAGTGATCAACGGCGAGATCGGCAAGTTTGCCACCCTCGCCCGCCGTAGCAGAGACGACTGGTTCGTCGGCACGATCAACAACAGCGAGCCGAGGATGCTGCAAATTCTTCTGGCGTTCCTGACCGAGGGTAAGGATTACCTCGCCCACGTCTACTCCGACGATGATTCCGTCACGACCCGCACGCACGTGGCAATTGAAGTGCGTCCGGTGGACGCGAAGACGACTCTCGACGTGCCGTTGCGTCCCGCCGGCGGTCAGGCCGTCTGGATCGCGCCGGTCCCATGACCCTAGATGGGCTTGCCTGCACATGATGCCATGCCGATTCGAACGAAGGCGAGATTGTGATGCTGAACCCAGATCCTTCGCCTCCGGCTCAGGATGACAAATCTTGCGAAGGTGTTGGCATCGGAATGGCGAAAGCCTATACGGCCGATCCGGTGGAGCGGGTCTTCTCGATTGTGAAACGAAAGCGAAACGCTCCTGCTATGTCTCGTGCGCGACGAAGCCGTGTTGGACGAGAGAGGGGTCGCGGCTGAGGACGATGCCGCAGAAACGCCAGATAGTCTCGAACTCTGCGTGGGACATCAACCGAACGCCTGTGCTAGGGTCCGCCACGGTGACCGTCTTGTCCGAGACATTGAGGATGGCAACGCAGTGGTCCAGCAGGAGTGCATCTTTCACCACCGCCAGCGTAATGCCCGATCCTCCGAGCTCCGAGATGGAATTGAAAGGACGGTACCGGCATCTGAGTCCGCTGGAGGCGTAGCGGTCCTGAAGGGCTTCGGACAGGCATACTGGGAGCGTGCCCGCCAGGGGGCTGGCATGAGACAGTACGGCGATCTCGCCTTCGCCGGCAGACAGGCCCAGTTTCCTCAGAGCGGTCACCGCGGCCGCCGGTCCACACGTGTACTTGGTGGTTTGAAGACATACGCCGTCTGCATCGAGCTTGGTCTCAAGGTTGGCGAGGTGGTCTCTGACCAGGGCCGGCATGAGGAAGGGCAAGATCGAAGACCACAGCAGGAACGCGGTCATCAGCAGGCAGACCGCGACCTTCTCCCACTTGCGGGGCAGACGGGGCACGAGCGTGGACAGGCCCATGGTGATGGCCAGGGCCAGAACAATGTGTTTCAGCCGGCCGGCGACGATCCATGAAAACGGCGGCGCGAACTGCAGCGCAGAATCACATCGACCCAGTGCGAGCACGGCGATAAGGGAAAGAGAGAAGGCATAGCCAAGTGCCCAATAGGGTGTGCGAAGACGCTGGGCTCTTCCGCCGAGGACGATACCTAACAAGGCTATCAGGGCAACACCCGCTGTCTCCAACCAGGGGCTCATCCACACCTTCCTCCAAGCCATCTACCTGCAAAGATGCATTATAGCAGGCAGAGAGGAGCAAGTCAAGTGGATTTCCGACGTGGCGGTGCTTCTTTTCCGTGACACTGCGGTGCGTCGGCGTGGTGACACCGGTGAGGATGAGCTTTGGCGCATCCGGTTTCATGATGGCCGGGAAGCGTGGGGAATATCGGAGTGTTGGGCCGTGAAGAACCGAGGAATCTACAGGATCTCGATGAGAATGTACACGCCTGCCACGAGTGCCAACGCCGCGATGACGGCGAGGGCCGAAAGGGCAAAGATGGCAAACGGTCGATCCTCAATCACCCCCATCCACAAGCCTTTCCGGACGGATGCTCTCTCGGGTCGCGGCCCCGGCCACGTTCGGGCTTCGGGAGCGGGCTGTGGTTGCTGGATTCTGCAAGATGGACAGGTCTCTCGGCGGGCGTCTGCGGAGGCGTGCACGGACGTCCCTTCCTGACGAGTTTGGGCGGGCCTTCTCATGGTTCCGGTCCGAGGAACGGGGGCATCCAAGACGGCTGTGCCGGATAATGGGAGCCTTATGTCCGGCAGGTATATCTCTTGCGATTCGCTATGACCCGCGGCCGGCCGGCTCCCGGCCTGCACTTGAAGGCGCGATTCTTGTTGTTCCTCATCGTCCGAAAACCGTGTGGCGGCGAAGGCTTGGACATCTGCTATTCGCAGGAGTCGATTCGCTCCGTCCCGAAACTCACGAAAGACACCCTCCGCGAGCATCGCTTCGAGTTCGGGCTCGGTGGTGCTGAGCCGGTCGGCGGCTTCCGTCAAAGTATAGAACATTCGACTCATGATCGTTACTCCCATCTCTGCGGTGTTCAACGAGACAGCGAAGCCAAAGGGCGCTATCCCGTTTGCCAACGTCGCTTGTGCGGCGCGATCCGCTCGTGCTGCCAGTCGCGCATCGCTTCAAAGCCGGGGCCGCAACAAAAGATTCGGCTCATCAGCCATGCGCCATTACTGTTTTTGTCGGCCAGGATGCGGAAAGCCGGCCGCCAAGGGCCCAACGGTGCAGGTTTGCGGCGGTAGGAATGAGGCAAGGGATACTCCCCACGGATCCTGACTCCGGACTTTTGTCTTTGCTGTCTAAAGATGCCTCTCCGAAAGACCGATACGGGAATTACTTGGGAGGACCCATATACTATGAAAGTGATCGCAGTAGTCAATCAGAAGGGTGGGTGCGGCAAGACCACCACCGCTGTCAACCTGGCGGCGGCCATGGCCGAACAGCACAGGCACGTTCTACTCGTTGACCTGGACCCGCAGGGACATGCGACTATCGGTTTGGGTTGGGACCCGGACACTCTGGATCGGACGGTCTATGACGTGCTCACCGATCCGCAGGTCGCGTTATCGGACACTCTGGTGCAGACACGGATGAGCCAACTCTCCCTTGCGCCGGCGAGCATCGTCCTGGCGGGAGCCGAAATTGAGTTGGCGCTCGTCAACGAAAGGGAGCTGATCCTGGCGCGCCAACTGGCCTCTGTTCGGGACCAGTTCGACGTTTGTGTGATCGATTGCGCACCGGCCTTCGGGATACTCACGATCAGCGCGCTGGTCACCAGTACCGACGTTATCGTACCTGTCCAGGCCCATTACTATTCGTTGGAGGGCCTCAGAAGAGTTCTTGAGACCGTCCGTTTGATTCAGAAACGCTTCCACTCCCAATCCGCGGAGAATCTTCGCATTCTGCTGACGCTCGTCGAAGGCCGGACCGTCGTTGGCAAGCAGATTCAACTGCAGATGCGAGACCTCTTTGGACCGATGGTCTTTCAGACGGTCATTCACAACGACGTCAGACTATCCGAAGCCCCGAGCGCCGGAGAACCGGCTCTCCTCTACGCGCCACGAAGTCGCGGCGCTATGGAATATCGCAAGATAGCACAAGAGGTGCTGGGGAGTTCGGACTTGGTGGAACCCATCAGTCGCGGCAAACCGAGAAGGGGAATTCAAAAGGATTTG
>CAYNQP010000084.1:0-3229 GCA_964399325.1 uncultured Pirellulales bacterium | reverse complement strand
CTTGGTGGAACCCATCAGTCGCGGCAAACCGAGAAGGGGAATTCAAAAGGATTTGGCCGCGTTCTTCGGTGACTTGGCCACGCTCGGCGCGAGCGCCCCGGAATGCGAGAGCGAAGAATCTTCTTCGTTTGAGGAAGAGTTGGTGTTGACTACGTAGGGGTTGCTTATCGGACGTGGGGGGAGTATGATGATCAGCCTGGTATCATGCGGCTGCCGGCCGGCAGCGTCTCTCCAAGCATCGCGCGACGGAATCCCCTCAGAAGAGGGTCATCCGAGACTGCCCTCTGCCTACTGGTTGATCGCAAGTAAACTGTCATCGTGAAACCGCCGATATGGCCTTAGGGAAACCCGCCCGGCGCGTGCGCGCCACCGGGTGTAATGCATGGATGTTGTTGTGTCCTGCGTGAGAGTCAGTATGCGTGATCTGTTGATCCAGATGCACGGGATACTCTCTGTGGGTGCTTGCGGTGTACAGGGGAAACTATGGACCCTGAAATGACACAGACTTTAGAACTCGCCTCGCCGCTTGGCGCAGACCCAGGCCTGCAGCTTGGAGACCTGCTGGTGCGTCGGCATCTGCTAACGCCTGAGGACCTGAAACGGGCCCTCGACGAGCAGCGCAAGGGTGGCGGCCGTCTCGGCGAAGTACTGCTGCGGTTGGAGCTTATCGACGACTCCACTCTCACCAACACCTTGGCCGATCACCTCTCCATCGAGCGCATCAATCTGGAGGATCTGGCTGCGATCGATGCGCGGATCGCTCGCGTGCTGCCCGAGGCCATTGCCAAGCGCTTCTGTCTGGTGGCCATCGGTGAAGAGGACGGCAAGCTTATCGTTGCGATGAGTGATCCACTGGATGTGTTCGCCATCGACACCGTCATGCTGAAGATGCAGCGACCGATCAAGCCTTTGATTAGTTCCAGCAGAGAAATCTACCGAGCCATCGATCTCGTCTACCACAGCTCCGATATCGAGGAGCGTCAGTTGCGGGACTTGATCGCACTCGAGGCGGATGGTGAGGAAGGCCCGACCGAAAACGTCCTGATTGAAGATTCGGGCCAAGTCGACGCCAGCGGCGAAGAAGCCGCGAACCAGGCGCCGGTCATCCGGTTCGTCGGATTGCTGCTGAAGCAAGCGGTCAAGAACCGGGCCAGCGATATCCATATAGAGCCGCAAGCGAACGCCACGATCGTGCGCATGCGCGTGGATGGATTGCTGCGCGATATGGTCCCGCCCCCCAAGAGGATGCAAGCGGCGGTGGTGGCGCGGATCAAGATCCTGGCGCAGATGAACATTGCCGAGCGTCGGTTGCCGCAGGACGGTCGGCTGAGGATCAGGACATCCGGCCGGGATATCGACGTCCGCGTATCGACGATCCCGACCATATACGGCGAGAAGGTCGTCATGCGCATCCTCGATTCCAGCGCGGTGAATCACGATCTCTACCGACTGGGTCTGGAGCCTGAGGCGCTGCTTGAGTTCCGGTCCATGTTGGCCCGGCCTCACGGCATTATTGTTGTCACGGGTCCGACCGGCAGCGGCAAGAGCACCACCCTGTATGCGGCGCTCAATTATCTGAAGAACCCTGCCATCAACATCACTACGGTGGAAGATCCGGTGGAGTATCGTCTGGCCGGCATCAACCAGATTCAAGTGAAACCGGAGATTGGGCTTGATTTTTCCCGGTGCCTCCGGGCCATTCTGCGGCAGGACCCGGACGTTGTCCTCATCGGCGAAATGCGAGACAAGGAGACGGTCGATATCGCCATCAAGGCCTCTCTGACCGGCCATCTTGTCCTCAGTACGTTTCACACGAACGACGCACCCAGCACGATCAGCAGGCTTACGCACATGGGCGTCGAGCGCTATCTGCTGGCATCGACGTTGAATCTCATCATGGCTCAAAGGCTCGTTCGCAAGATCTGTGATCACTGCCGAGAGCTTGTGGAGGTGACGGAAGAGACCCTAAGACGTCTGAGGATCGATGCCGAACAGGCTCGGGGCGCGGTCTTCTATCGTGGCAAGGGATGTAGTTCGTGCGGTAATACCGGCTATTCCGGCAGGTTGCCGATATTCGAATTTCTGGCGTTGGATGGCGATATTGCCGAGCGGATCGTCGCCAATCAGAGTGAGGCGGAAATACGCGCGGCCGCGCGCCAGCAGGGATTCGGCGGCCTTCTGGAAAGCGGTGTGCGCGCCGTGTTCCGAGGCCAGACGACCGCGGAAGAGGTCTTTAGAGTTGCTTCGACAGTTGACAAATAGGAATTGACGGAGCCCTGGACGGCCACGACCCGGTCGCGCTAGGAGCGATTCAGGGCCGTTTCGCGGCTTGTCCGGTAACCGTCAGAGGTCCGGTTGGGAACCAGGAATGGGAAGCTATACGTACATAGCCCGTGATGCGGGAGGCTTGCGTAGAGAAGGAGTGTTGCCGGCGGCAACATCCAACGAAGTCATTGAGATGATGCACCAGCGAGGGCTGACTCCCATATCGGTTGAGGAGACGTTCGCCCAGAAGAAGGGCAGGAAGCGCACACCGCAAGGTCGGGTCAAGTCTGCCGAGCTAGCCGCTCTGTCCTGGCAGCTAAGCACGATGGTCGAAGGCGGAATTGCCATCACCACGGGGCTGGAGATCGTGGCAAGCGACACCACGAATCCTCAACTCAGGTCCGTTTTGCATCGAACCCTGGCCAAGGTCAGCGAGGGCCGGCCTCTTTCAGACGGCTTCAAGGAGTACCCACAGGTCTTCACACGAATCGCCATCGCCATCATCGTCGCCGGAGAAACCAGTGGAAACCTGGGGCAGGCGCTGCACACCCTGGCCGAACACTTCGAGAGCAGAGATAGGCTTGCCAGGAAGATACAAGGCGCATTGGCTTATCCTATCTTTGTTCTCATTATGATCACATCGATTGTCGCGGCCATTATGGTGTTCGTGGTGCCGCGATTCAGCGCGATCTTCGACCAGCTCGGGGGCAAGCTGCCGGCATTCACCCGTGCGTTCATGCGAGTCCATGAGGTGCTGTGTCAGGATGCGCTATACTTGATCATGGCGGCGGCGGCTGTCGTTGGCACCGGCGTCCTCTTATCCAGAACGAGCAAGGGCCATAGGGTTCTGAGTCAAATCGTGCTCGGGCTGCCCTTGTTTGGGAGACTTCTCTCAGAGGCGTTTGTCGCCACGTTTTGCAGTACGATAGCTATGCTTTTGGAAGCAGGAGTGCCTGTGCTCGAT